>JAUSIA010000483.1 GCA_030648225.1 Ignavibacteria bacterium
TTATGTTGTTTCAGATAAGGAAGAAAAATTATATGTGTATGAGATTGAATAAAGCCATAAGTTAAAATTCAAAGATTAAAAATGATAAACCATTGTTACAGCAAATCATATCTGTCCAAAATAATAGAACTCACTCTAATCTCTCTCTTAAAAAAGAGAGAGACTTGTTGACAATTAAGCAATAAATATTATATGCTGACAGAATATTAACATTTAAGTCCTGAGGTTTATAATCCCTTCTTTTTGTAAGAGAAGGGTGGGGATGAGTTCCAGCATGTTGTAAAAACATTACACCGTCCTCGTCTTTCCCCTTAACGTTTGCAGGATTGTTAAAAGAATTATCTGAAGGTCGAGCCAGAAGGTCCAGTTTTCAATATACCAGAGATCATATTCTATTCTTTTAGTAATAAGTTTTTTATTTTCTTCATCATCAACAACATCACCTCTTAAGCCATGAACCTGTGCCCATCCTGTTATACCCGGTTTTACATTATGACGAAGCTTTATTTCCTCAAAAATTTTTCCATACCTGTTATCATAAGGAATCGGGTAAGGCCGGGGTCCGACAACTGACATTTCTCCTTTAAGCACATTAATGAATTGAGGAAGTTCATCAATATTGGTTTCCCTTAAGAATGCTCCTACTGGTGTAATGCGTGGATCATTTTCTGTTACAGGCTGAAAAAAACTTCCGGATGATTCATCTGCTTTCAGAGTTCTGAATTTATAACATCTGAATTTCTTGTTCCTTGCCCCAATCCTTTCCTGGACAAAAAGAACTGGTCCGTGGGATGTAATTTTTGTTATTAAAACAACTATAGGGAAAAAGATTGACAAGATAAAAACCACAACTAACAAAGAAAAAATAAAATCAAAAATTCTTTTAACTGCCCGCCATTGCACCTCTTCCAGAGGCTCGGTTCTTGAAGTAATTATAGGAAAATTCCCAATCATGCTTATGTGGAAACGCTGAGATACAAACCTGAAATAATCAGGTATGATGTGAGTTCTGACTGCATTCCTGTTGCAGGTTTTAATTACTTCATCCATTAAAGCATTATCTTGCTGAGGCAGTGCAAGAACAACCTCATCAATTTTTTTTGAGAGGAGAGTTTTTTCAAGTTGATCATAGTCACCAAGTATATCATTATTAGTTTCTTTATCTCTTCCTAAAAACCCTGCAAACCTGTACCCAAAATCGGGATTTTCTTTTATAAGCTTTCTAAAATTTTTTGCAACTTCTCCCGTACCAATTATCAGCAGTTTCCGGATATTGATTCCTTTTTGCCTCAGCTTCTTCATAATTTTTCTCAATAAAATTGAACGAAGACTAACTAAAAGAAAAAGGAATAAAGAATAGTAAAGGATAAAATTTCTTGTAAACAGATCTTCCTTAACAGTGAAGATAAAAATTATTGATATCAGCACCTGAACAACTATACTTTTAGCAATGTTTACCAACTGAAAAACAAAAAGTCTTGCTGCAAAATCATCATAAAAATTTGTTGCATTTGCAAAAAAATACCAGGCAAAGTTTAATGCAGCTTCAAGAATGAACATCCGGTTGCGATCCATAAGAATATCAAACGATTGCGCAAGAATTGCTGCGATAAAAAATGCAGCATTAAGCAGTATTAGATCACTTAATAAACGTAAATAATAAATTGATTTTCTGTTAACTATCATATAAGAAATTAGTTAGAAGATTTTTCTTTATTAAAGAAATTTAATGATTTATCCTGAACATATTCCTTAATATTTTTTTCAAATATATCTCTGCTGAACTGTTTTGCATGATTGGATATTTGGAGCGGATCAAAAGTATTTATCTTCTCTTCAAACTTCATAGCAGCATTTTTAATACTATCAGTACTTTGTGAGTCGAATAAAATCCCTGTTATACCGTCAACAACGGTTTCCGCAGTTCCTCCTTTATTTAAAGCAATTACAGGTGTTCCGCAAGCCATAGCTTCTACTACAGTTATTCCGAAATCTTCTTCCGCTGCAAACACAAATGCCTTAGCTTTCTGCATAAGAACTTTCAATTCCTTGCCTGATTTATAACCTAAAATTTCAATATTTGGAGAAGCTTTTCTTTTTATCTTATCTAGTTCAGGGCCTTGACCAACAACCTTTAGTTTTATATCTCCCAACATCGAAAAAGCCTCAACGATAAGATCAGCTCTTTTATAAGGAACCATTCTTGAAGCAGTCAGATAATAGTCTTCTTTTTCTAAAACAGGTTCAAATTTATCCACATCTACAGGAGGATAGATTACATCGGAATCCCTATTGTAAATTCTTTTAATTTTGCCGGCAATAAATTTTGAGTTTGCAATAAGATAATCCGGTCTTGATGCTGTCTTTAGATCCCATTTTCTTAAATAATTAATAATTGACCTTGCAGCAAATCCTTTTAATCCTTTAGAGATATTTGCCTGATTAAGATATAACTCGGTATTATCCCATGCATATCTCATTGGAGAATGGCAGTAGCTTATATGAAGCTGGTTTGAATTTTTTCTTAAACCTTTTGTAACTGCATGAGAGCTTGAAATGATAAGATCATATTCTGAAAAATCAAATCTCTCAATCGCAAAAGGGAACAAAGGCAAATAGTAACGGTGTTTAGTTTTTGCAAAGGGAAGTTTTTGTATGAAAGATGTTTTTGGAGTTTTGGATTTTAGTACAATCTTCCTTTCCTCTTCGGTTAGAAGATCTACGAGAGTAAAAACATCTGCTTCAGGCCAGATATTTGTGAAAGACTCAACAACCCGCTCCGATCCTGCATAATCAGCAAACCATTCGTGCACTATAGCTGTTTTCAATCTTTCAGGTTTCAATTTTTTTGTAATAGTTCTGTATATAAATTATTTGTCTCTTCAGCCATTTGCTTTATACTAAATTCTTTTTCAACTCTTTCTTTCGCAGAAATTGAAAATTCATTCCACAATCTTTCATTATTAAAAAGTTGAATGACAAAGCATGCTGCTTCATCAGGGTCATTAATATTAAATAAATATCCGGTTTTGTTATGTATAACAACATCTTTGTTTCCAACGACATTTGTTGCAATAACAGGCAAGCCGAGAGACATTGCCTCCAGAGCTCCAAGCGGCAAACCTTCCCATATGGAAGTGGAGATGTAACAATTTGTTTTTTCTAAAATTTCTGCAGGATTTAATAGGCTACCATAAAAAATAAAATTTTCACTCAATCCATTTTTATAAACGGCGCTCTTAACCGATTCTTCCCTTTCTCCGCTCCCAATAACATGAATAACAAAAGTCTTGCTCAATTTTTTCTTTAATGAATTTGCAACAGAGATAAGCAGCTCTGAGTTTTTTGCTTCATCAAAACGGGTTATTGTAGAAAGATGTACAGAATTAAAATTAAAAGTTACTTTTTTTTGAGATACATCAACACCATTTTGTATTACAGTTATTTTTGAGCCGGGAGATAAACCTAATTCTACTGCTTTTTCCATCTCACTATTGGAAACAGAAATAAATTTTTTTGTTTTAAGGGCTAATACTTTTTCAACCAACAAATAAATTTTCTTTTGATAATAGTTGTAGCTGCCAATATGAATTCCATGAAAAGTATGAACACAGGGAATTGCAGTTAAAAGAGAAAGAAACCTGCCGTATATTCCAGCACCCTTACCGTGGGAATGGATTATTTCTATTTTGTTATTGCCAGCAAAAGCCTTAAGCTTAAAAAGATAAATTAAGCTGAACTTCCTGTGGGGGATTATTATTATTTTGTTTTCGCCAAGAATTTCCGCATATCTTTTTTTATAGGGAATATCATCCGGGCAGGCAATATAAAAATTATTATTTTTGTGTAATGCTTTTATTAAAGAATAAATATGTTTGGGACCGCCGCCGAAATCTGCTCTGGCTGTTATTATTAAAATATTTAATTTCTCTATGTACATTTATTTATTTTGAATCCGAGAAAGGTTTATAAAAAGGTAAATGAAACTTTTAAATTTAAGAATAAATGTTTGGTAAAATAAAGTTATGAAATAATTCTCAATTAATATTTTCTTATTAACTAGTGCTTAATTTAGTTATGAAAATCTCAATTATAACTCCCACATATAATTCACGGGAAACAATAATCCGAAACATATCTTCTGTAATTATTCAATCGTATAATAATTTTGAACACATTATAATAGATAATAAAAGCAATGACGATACTATCTTAATTGCAAAACAGCTTTACAATGAACACGGCTTGATTGACAGGTTAAAAATAATCAGTGAAAAAGATAAAGGAATCGCAGATGCTTTTAACAAAGGTATTAAATCCGCTTCAGGTGATATAATTGCTATTCTGAATAGTGATGATGCTTATTACAATAAGCAGGTATTTGAAAAAGCTTCTAATATATTTAAAGATTCAAAAATACTTTTTATGCATGGAGATATTTATTTTAATGATCCGGTATATGGATCAAACATCAGGAAACCTTTACTTTGCCCAATAACAACGGCAATGCCTTATAATCATCCGTCAATGTTTTTGAGAAAAGAGGTTCATGAAAGATATGGCTTATATGATCTTTCTTACAAATATGCAATGGATTATGAATTTGTAATCAGACTTGAAAAGCTTTTCCCGGGTTTCAGGGAAAAAGGGAAGTATTATTCTGAATGGCCCATTGCAATAATGTATTCAGGAGGTGCTTCATGGAATAATGAATTAAAATCAATTGAAGAGTCAAAAGTTGCATTAAAAAAACATGGCTTTTGGAATTCTGCGGCACGGAAAAATTATTTGCTTAGAATTATCCGTTTTCATTTAAAAAGGTACCTTTATAAATTGAACCTTAGTGGTGTTGTTAAATACTGGAGAAATAAAAAGTGGAGGAATTAGTTCCCGGAAAAAATGCTTTTAATTCTTCTTCCTATTCGTCTTTGCGGGCTAAATAGGATATAGTTCCTTTCTTCATAAATATCTGCTTCCAT
>JAUSIA010000501.1 GCA_030648225.1 Ignavibacteria bacterium
TGTTTTTGCAGATATGGGTGTTGCTTTAATTGCTATTGCAAATGCTTCAAGGGTCTTGAGGAGTTGAATCTCCATTTTGCTTTATACCACTGAATTCACACCAGATTTATTTCTTGATGCAGAACCAAATAAAACTTTCTCCTACCTAATAGTCCATATTTTAATTTAGAGTAAGGTACATATAAAATAACTGCTAACGGTTTGCGGGTTTAAGAAGGCGGGGAATTTCACCACCGAACTTTATTTGAAAAACTGAACTTTGATTACCCACAAAACTGTCAACGGAGAACGAAACCCCCGCTATTGCAAATGTGCTGTTAGCGGCTGGCATATTTGACCGTCCGTTATTTAGTCTCATAGGTCAGCATAACTATACCACTGTCAAGTGTAATTGATTTTT
This sequence comes from Ignavibacteria bacterium, assembly GCA_030648225.1. Taxonomy (GTDB): domain Bacteria; phylum Bacteroidota; class Ignavibacteria; order Ignavibacteriales; family Ignavibacteriaceae; genus RBG-16-34-14. The sequence continues at coordinate 401 of JAUSIA010000501.1, forward strand.
TTAGTTTTAGCTGTTGGAAGATGTCTATTTGGTCAAAAATATGAACACCTTTTCCAAGTGCAACAGGATTGATGTAAAAGTGAAATTCGTCAATAAGTCCTTCTTTAATCAATGCTGAAACAAACGAACTGCCACCGTAAACAGCTATGTCCTTACCATCTTGATTTTTTAGATTTTTGATTTCGTCCACTAAGTTACCCTTTGCAAGTTCGGTGTTAGCCCACACTGACTTGTCAAGTGTCTTTGTAAATACAATTTTCTTTGCACTCACAATTCTTTTGGCGAATTCATACATAGGGTCGTCAGGTTTTGTTACAGTGTCTTGCCAGAACGGGATATAGTCAATCGCTAATTTTCTGCCGATAATAATTGTGTCGGTGGCGTCAAGCAAGTCAATCACATTCTTTTTAATCCCGTCCAAATCCCAAGTTACCCAAGTCTGTTCATCGTTTGGTCCCGTGGAAACAAATCCATCAAGGGAAGTCTGCATTTGTAAAATTAATTTTCTCATTGTCGTCTTTTTATTTATTGCTTATTTATTTACTGTCTGTCAGTTTTACTACTGTTAGTTATTAGTAGCACTGTCGCTGAAATGCTTGCCGCTAACATAATTCTTTACGCAATATTGCGTGTATCCAATTAAATCCTAAGATAAAACGAAGCTCATTTTATCTCTTTTATCTTAAAAAAAAGCTTTCCCAAGACAGCTTTATATAAATTTATTTCCTTAATTCTAATTTAACTACATCCGGAAGTAGATCCACATGTCATACACTTCAGGCAGGTGCCGTTTCTTACCATAGTTAAGCTCTGGCATTCCAAACAAATATCTCCCGTGTAACCTTTCTCAATTGCCTGCTTAATTTTAGATGTCTGGCCATTTCCTTCTTCTTTATAAAAAGATGTAGAAAGGTTTGCATTGTAGGAACTTGATTTTTCTTTCTCTTTATCCAGTATGATAGTGCGTTCACTTACTATTTCTTCACTTTCAAATTCAGGTTCTACAATTTTCTTAACAATACTTGGTGAAGGTTTTTTTGGAAGTTCTCCCGGTTCTACATGTGCGAGATCGTATCTTCCCAAATATGTAACAGCAAGCTCTCTGAAGATATAATCAATTACTGATGTAGCCATCTTTATTTTTTCATTACCTGTAACAATACCGCTTGGTTCAAAACGGGTAAAGACAAAGGCATCAATAAATTCATCAAGCGGTACGCCATGCTGTAATCCAAGCGAAATAGAGATTGCAAAGCAATTCAAAAGACTTCTGAAAGCGGCTCCTTCACGGTGCATATCAATAAAGATTTCACCAATCTGCCCGTTATCATATTCTCCCGTTCTAATATAAACAGACTGCCCATTAATCTTTGCTTTCTGTGTATAACCTTGTCTTCTGTCCGGTAATCTTCTTCTTTTAGCAATGTAACGGTGAATAATTTTTTCTGCAATTTTAACAATATCATTTTTCTCTTTGTCTTCAAGAAGTGCTTCAAGCTCTTCTTCGTTTATAGAATTAAGAGGCTGAGAAAGTTTTGAACCATCCCTGTAAAGTGCATTTGCTTTTATTCCAAGCTTCCAGGATTGCATATAAGCATCTTTAATATCTTCTACAGAAGCCTGGTTTGGAAGATTAATAGTTTTCGAAATTGCACCTGAAACAAATGGCTGCGCTGCTGCCATCATTTTAATGTGAGCATTGGAACGGATAAATCTTGAGCCTTTCTTGCCGCATTTATTTGCGCAATCAAAAACAGGATAATGTTCATGTTTCAAAAATGGAGCTCCTTCAATCGTCATTGTTCCGCATACAAAATCATTTGCTGAAGCAATTTCCTGTTTGGAAAATCCTAAAGCAGTAAGAAGATTGAAAGATGGGGAGTTTATTTCTTCTTCATCTAATTTTAATTTATTAACCAAGAAATCTTTGCCAACGCTGAACCTGTTCAATGCAAAACTTAATTCAAAAACTGTAGGCAGCATTTTTTCAATCTTATCTAAAACATCATCTGTGAATCCTTTTGCTTTGAGAGTTTCATGATTGATATATGGACATCCTGCAAGTGTTCCTGAGCCCTTTGCATATTTTACAATTTCATTTATCTGGTCTTTATTATATCCAAGTCTTTCAAGAGCCGGAGGAATAGATTGATTGATGATCTTAAAGTATCCGCCGCCAGCCAGCTTTTTGAATTTTACAAGAGCATAATCAGGTTCAACACCGGTTGTATCGCAATCCATTACGAGTCCAATTGTGCCTGTAGGAGCGATAACTGTAACCTGTGCATTTCTAAATCCATTCTGATTACCGAGCTCGAGGGCTAAGTCAGCATCTTCACGCGCAGCTTTTAACAGATCTGATGGACAATGTTTCGGATCTATTCCTACAGGATAAATAGAAAGATCTTCATACTCTTCATTAGGAACATTGTAAGCTGCTCTTCTGTGGTTTCTTATAACGCGAAGCATCTGTTCTTTATTATTGTCGTATCTTGCGAAAGTTCCTAATTCTTTTGCCATCTCAGCAGAAGTTGCATAAGCAGTCATATGCATAATAGCAGTTAAAGCACCGCCGATAGCAAAAGCTTCTGAGCTGTCGTAAGGAATTCCCTGGAGCATAAGCAAAGAACCAAGATTTGCATATCCTAATCCAAGAGTTCTGAATTCATAACTTAACTGTGCAATTTGCTTACTTGGGAATTGAGCCATAAGCACGCTTATCTCAAGGACTATTGTCCAGATTTTTACAGAATGGCGGTAAGCATTTATATTGAATTCCTGGGTTTTGTTATCATAAAATTTAACTAAGTTCAATGATGCAAGATTGCATGCAGTATCATCAAGGAACATATATTCACTGCAGGGATTTGATGCTTTGATCGGACCATCATTCGGACAGGTATGCCATTCATTAATAGTTGTATGATATTGAATTCCCGGGTCGGCACAGGACCATGCTGCATAAGAAATCTGTTCATATAAATCTCTTGCGGGAATTGTTTTGCAGGGTTTTGGTTTTCTTCCCTCTTTTTCTGCTTTCTTCTTTTCTACTCTCCAGAATAAATTCCATTCTCTGTCATTAATAACAGCTTCCATAAATTCATTTGTAACACGTATGGAATTATTTGAATTCTGTCCCGATACTGTAGCGTAAGCATCTGAAGTCCAATCCACATCGTAAACAGGAAATTCGATTGATCTGAAACCTAACTTAGCAAGCTGAATTACTCTTTCTATATAATTGTTGGGAATATTTACTCTTCTTGCTTCAATCACAGCATTCTTTAATTTATTATTAAGCTTTTTATTAAACCTGTCATTTTCAGGATGCTCATCATAGCAAGCCTTCATTATTGCATTCAAATGAAGATTGCAAAGTTTAGAACCTATAACTAAAGCGGCAACTTTCTGTTCTTCAGCCACTTTCCAGTTTATATATTCTTCAATATCAGGATGATCCATATCGAGAGTAACCATTTTAGCGGCTCTTCTTGTTGTTCCACCTGATTTAATAGCACCAGCAGAGCGATCTCCTATCTTTAAGAAAGACATTAATCCTGAAGACTTACCGCCGCCGCTTA
>JAUSIA010000504.1 GCA_030648225.1 Ignavibacteria bacterium
CCGGAGAGATTTTTTTGTTTCCTTTTCGATAATATCAATAATAATATCATCAGGATTAGTCCAGGGCCCATTGTCGGCATGGCAACTAAGGCAATTCTTAGCATTGGTAAGTATTCCAACAGCAGGGGGATAAGCATATACATTTCCGGAACCGATATTAAAGAAAAGGACAAAGATCGAAAGGAACGCTACAGAAGCAGCTAACATAAAAATTGTGATTTTCATTGCAGTTTACTCCTTATTTCTCTTTAGTTTTTAGCAGTTGTTTCATAAAATTTCTTCTTTATACTTAATGTATTTAGTTATCTGACCGAATGCTCTTAATCCTCTTCTCCTTTACAATCTAAAAATCTTCATGGCTGTTCATGTTAAGGAACATACCTTCTTCATATTTCTCATTTTCATTTGCAATATCAATTATTTCGGCGCTTGTGTTTTTTACTAACTTTAAAACTTTGCATCCGCATTTTTCTTGTTGATCAGAGATGGTTTTATTGCTGTCCTCTTCGATGAGTCTGACAATTTCCGGAAGAACCTGTCTGCTGTACAATCCACACAACTGCTGAATGAAGCCATCAGCTTTCGTGATTGTAATAAGCTTATCTGTTTCATAGTTGATGATAAAATCAATAACACCTTTATCTATCAAAGGCATATCACAGGAAATGATGAAATTATTTTCTGTTACAGAGTGAATCAATCCTGAATGTATTCCGGCAAGAGGACCAACATTTTTATATACATCTTCGAAAATCTCAAAACCAAGAAATTTATATTCTTGAGGAGTGTTGGTTATAAGCAGAACACGATCGAACAAACTTTTCATTAGTTCAGCAGTTCTTTCAATAATTGTCATTTCGCCGATCTTAAGAAAAGATTTATTCAAACCCATTCGTTTACTTTTTCCGCCGGAGAGAATTATACCGGTTATATCATGGTACATCTTTCATCTTCCTATTTTATTAATATCATTTTCATAACCTTGTTGAATGAACCAGCTTGAATTCTATAGAAATAAATTCCGCTTGAAAGATTTGAGGAATTAAATTGAACATTATAAACTCCAGCAGGTTTTTCCTCGTTAACAAGTATTGCCACTTCTTTTCCCTGCATATCATAAACTTTCAAATTTACCAGGGATGATTTTTGAATTGAATACTTTATTGTTGTAATGGGATTAAATGGATTCGGATAGTTTTGATAAAGAGTATACTCAATCGGGGAAAAGTCAGAAACTGCAGTTAAAGGCGGAAGAATTGTTAAGGGAAAATTAGGACCGAAATTCCATCTGTCTCTGTAATCGGGGACTGAATCCCAATCACAGCTTATCCCGACTGAATAAATAGTATCCGTTAATACCGTACCGGATGCAGTATAATAGAATGCCCATGATAGAGTATCATCAGTTGAAGGGAAGGGGAGTGTAAAAGCTTGTGTAAGTTCGTTTGGGGCTAAAGGATGTCCAACAGAAGTTGAATCAGCAGCTGTCATAATTCCGAATCTTCCGGCAACATTATAACCACCTCCCTCTGCGGGACCGCCAGTTAAAAACATTCTATACAGAGCGGTTTCTCCTCCATGTAAAGAATCCGGGCCTTCAACCCAAACCACAACTGACGAGTCAGCATCCAGACCATGGCAAACACAGCCGTTCCCATTCAATTTAGTTGCACCTAAAATTAATATTTCGTCATGAGATTTTATGTTATTATATGCAACAACTATGAATGACAGGAACACAGCTGCAAGCAGTATGTTAATTTTTCTTTTCATTGTTAAACCTGAATAACTATTAAGTAAATTTTTTAAAGTCTTTTGCTGATAATTTTTTATGATGTTACAATCTCTGCTCTGAATAGTTATCTTAACAAAATCATTTTTCTTGTTTGTGAAAAACCTTCTGTCTGCATACGAAAGAAATAAACACCACTTACCAGTTCATTACCAGAACCGTAACCGCCTGCAGAAGTTACCAATTCATAACTGTGAGAGCCCGCTTCTTTCCACTGATTTTCAATCAGGGTCATTACTTCGTTTCCAAGCACATCAAATAATTTAATTGTAACGAGACTTGCCTTTGGAAGCTGATAATTAATGGTAGTTGAAGGATTAAACGGGTTAGGATAATTCTGCTCAAGCAAGAAGTTTAATGGAAGCAAAGCTGCCAATTCGATTTCAGTCGAATAGGTAAAAGTTCCGTCCAGATCTATTTGTTTTAAACGGTAAGAATATCTTGACTGAGTAATGTTATCATCAATAAAAGAATAAAATTGTTTGGTAGTCGTTGTCCCATTTCCTTCAACAAAACCAATCCTTTCCCATTCTCCTAAAGTCTCCCCTTGGGGGAGATTTAGAGGGGCTTTTCTTTCAATCTCAAAACCATAGCTATTAGTTTCTGAAGCAGTGATCCAATTAAGAATTACTTTATCATAATCCTGATAGGCATTAAAGGAAATAAGCTCGACAGGTATAAATGATTCTGACCAAAGCTTATAGAAACCGTTTCCCTGAGCAGCAAATACGTTCATTGTATCAATGATGGTAATACTATAATTATTGGATGGGATGTTTGTTATAAACCAGGTAGCCCCGCCGTTGTTTGTAATGTAATTATCGCCTGTATACTCTCCAACAATGATGTAATTAGAGTTATTCGGGGCAATATCAAGTCCCCATGTATATTTTCCGTTGAAGTAATTTATGTAACTCCAGGTAGATCCGTAATCAGTTGTTTTAACAAATCCACCGCCGCCGGCCCATTTAGTTCCATAAGCTGTTCCCGGATTTAATTTATCAATTGCAATCGTAGGTATTTCACCGGAAGTCCAGAAAACCTGTGTCCAGGTATATCCGTAATCAGTACTCTTCATAATACCGACACCATTATCCCCGAGAAGAATAATACTTGTATCGGGAAAAATTTCTATATCGTCAGGTGCATTGAAGGTTGTAACAACAGATAATGTATCCCAGCTTTCTCCAAAATCAGTTGTACGCATAAAGCTTTGATCGCTCATGGTATATATGTGAAGCGGGTGCGAAGGATCCTGTGTCATTGGAATTCCAAAGTAAGAAAATTTAAGAGGAGTAATAGAATTTACCCAGGTTTGTCCGCTGTTGGTCGTCTTTACAATTTTATCATCAAAAGGAACACTCTGCCCGCCTTCAATAGCTACCAGCATTGTATTCGAATCGGTTGGATGAAGAATTAAATTTTTAATTTGATTTGAGTTTGAAATGGTTGTACCCATTTGCGAAAATGTTTCTCCGTAATCAGTGCTTTTAAGTATTTTGTTTATTGTTCCATAATAAACATTATTGGGACTGTTCTTGTCGAATGTAACAGGATTACCAAGACTGCTGCCCGATTGTTTTAATTGCCACGTGTAAGGACTCTGAGCATGCAAAAGAGGCAGGGATAGAAAAAAAGTTATTAAAAAGCAGAAACGAAAAATCATTTCGACCTCCTTATGAATGTAATTTGAAAAGTTACTTTTTAAAAAATCTTAAAGTCAGAATGCCCTATTATATCTTTATACATTTTACCTCTTCACCTTTTTGCGGATTGATTCTATCCTCTTCAACCTCTATCAAACAATTTGCATTTGCGAGTTGCGTCATATCTGCAGATGATTGGGCTTCTGGTGCTCTGACAAAGTATTTCCCTTTTTGCATATTAAATTCCAGAAAGCCCCTAAGGAAATTTCGTTTATCATCTTTTTTGGAAATTTCTTCGGTTAGTTCAGCTTTAACAATCGTGTTATACTTTATCCCATAAATATTCCGAATTGCCGGTTTAATGAAGATTATAAAATTTACGTAGGAAGAAACCGGATTACCAGGAAGACCAAAAACTAATTTTGTTCTGTCAGCTTTTTCC
>JAUSIA010000509.1 GCA_030648225.1 Ignavibacteria bacterium
TCGCGCAAAATGGTTAACCATTTTGCAGTCATAACGTTCATTGTAGAATTGTTCATAGTAACACCAAGTTATAATCAATAATATAACTCCGTGTTACCGAAATACTGAAGAGTTACACGTCAGGCAGGCTCAGGTGTAACGGTTTACGCTTAGCTCGTTAACCTATTATAAAAATTTTATAATATTTCTTTTATTCGGGAAATTTTTTAGAAAAAGAAGAGTCTTAATGGAGAAAATTATTGTTATATTTCATCAAACAAAGTAAATAATTTTATGGTTATCCAATATGTTAGATGATTTTATTCTGGAAATAGTTGATGGAATAGCAATTGAAAAATTAAATATGACGAGAGTAACAATAAAAGAAACTAAGGAATTTAAAGAGACTCTTAATTCTTTAATTATTAATGGTCATAACAAAATTATTATTGATTTTAGTGAATGTGATTATGTGGATTCTTCTATAATTGGCGTAAGGTAACCTTTGTAAAAGAATTAAGAAGCTCAGGCGGAGACATAAAGTTAATTATGCCGCAAAAAGGAAATATCCTGAATATATTTGCCCAAACGGGATTAAAGAAAGTTTTTAGTCAGTTTTTGAAAAGAGAGCTGGCCTTGGCCAGTTTTAAAGCAGAATATAAAAGAGCTTTATTTCAATAATATCATTTTACGAACTATCACTGTTTCTGCATTTTCAAGTTTATAATAATATATTCCACTTGAAAGATGCGAAGCATTAAATTCGATTTCATAGGTTTTCTTTTCTTCAGCAACATTATCAAATAATCTGGAAACTTCATTTCCCAAAACATCATAAATAATTAATTTTACTTGGTCAGTTTTCGAAACTACAAATCTGATTTTTGTAAGGGGGTTAAAAGGATTAGGATAGTTCTGTTCGAGAATGAATTCTTCGGGTATATCATTAATGTCAACTTCTATGATATTACTGTATTGGAATTGCCCATCATTATCAATTTGCTTCAATCTGTAATAGTATTTACCGTTAAAAATGTTTTTATCGTTATACTGATATTTTTTATTAGAATTGCTGTTACCACTACCTTTAACAAAACCAATTTTCTCCCATTCATTACCAACTGTTCCACCTGAGGCGGCCCCACTGCCAACTGACCTTTCTATCTCAAAACCATAATTGTTTAATTCTGTAGCTGTTTCCCAGTTTAGTTGTACTGAACCGTTTGTATAATTACCATGAAAAGAAATTAACTCAACAGGCATTGGAGTAGTTATTTGAGTTGTAAATACACCTTTACCATGAGTTGCTGCTGCAAGAGTGCCATCATTATTTCTCCAATCAACCATAACCGATACAACATTTCCAATTTCCGTAACTGCTTCCTGTGTCCAGACTGTTGATAAACCATTAAGTTCAGTTGTAAAATAAATTCCAACACTTGTTGCAATAAAATAATGCGGAACTCCACTCACATAAAAAATCGTTGCCCATCTTACAGATGGTCCGGATGTTCCGGCAAGATTGCCTTCAATATCTGTCCAGCTTGACCCGCCGTTTGTTGTGTACCACAAACTCTGTAGATTATAGTTACTGAAAACAACAAGAGCATTATTAGAATTTGTTGGATCAACAGCAATACTGCTTACATAACCTGCAGGCAGCCCTGTAGTAATTGTAGTAGTGGTTGGACTTGAGCCTGAATTTGCATTATCAACTCTTTTAACAACCCCAAGCTTTGTTCCGAAGTAGAGAACATTCGGATTATTTGTTTGAGATAATCCCAATGCACTGACCTGATCAGAAGTTATCGAAGTTGAACTCAGTTGAGTCCAGCCGGATGCCGAAGTAGCTGTCTGAGGATTACATCTCCAGATTTTTGTAGTTGTAGCACTGCTTCCTGCAGCATAATACATAATTGATGAATTATTCGGATCCAGGATTAAAGGATTTACAAATAAGTGATTAGCTGAACCTGTAGGAGTAAAATCAGCAAGAAAAGATCCCGAGCGGGTTCTCCTTCTTAATCCTCCAAGCTGGTAAGCTGTATATAAAAGATCATCTGCTAAAGGGGCAACTTCTACAATAGTTCCATCACCTGTTTCCCTTTGTACCCAGCCGCTTAAACCGGGATTAGTATTATAATAAGTGCCGTTATCCTGGCAGCCTCCCATCATAACATTACTGCCTGATTCGGGTGCTAAAGATATTGAATAAAATTGCGTTACATTATAACCATTGTTAAGTGGTGTCCAGCTTACTGTTGAAGCATTAATATCATTTGTTCTTTGAATTCCACCGTCATTCCCTGAATAATAAATTGTATTACTTCCCGGTAAAAAAGCTCCTGCATGCAAATCCGGATGATGATTTGTATAAACCGAGTAAGTTGATGGTCCGGCATAACCTCCGATTCTTTTATAGTTTGAAGTAGTTGAAAAACCATCTGTAGAGCGGTACAAATTAGTGCTGCCTGCAATTAAAAAATCAGGATCTGTCGGACTAACCTGTATTGTCATATCATATCCACCCTGGGTATCAAAAGGATCGTTTCCTGACGAACCACCTACTTCATCAGGAAGGTTTCCCCCTCTGTTTTCCCAACTGCCTCCTGCACCCGATCCATTACCGGAGAGGTATGTATATTTCCATAATTGATGTCCGTTCATATTTGGAGTAGTATTAACCCCTTCTACCAGAAAATAAACTATGTTTTGATTTGAAGGTGCAATTTCAATTACAATTCTGTAATAAACTGTAGGGAAGCTCGCTGGAGTTATATTTGTCCATGTTATTCCGTCTGTAGATCTTCTTATTCCACTAAAACCGGATAATCCATCACTACTGATTCCAGAATAAACCACCCCAGTTGTAGAAACTGCGACATCAGCGAAATCACCATTTAAATAATCTCCTTGCGAATTCTGCCAAGTATTCCCACCATCAGTTGATGTTTTTATACCACCAAAAACAGCAGCATAAACTTCATCCTGAGAAGTGTTGGAAGGATCAACTGCAACATTCCATACGTAATCAAAATCTCCATCCCAGTATTGTGGAGTTCCTGTAGAAGTTGAAGATAATAAGTTCCAGCTTACCCCATTATCTGTAGATTTATAAATGCCATCTCCTCTGAATGGAGCATTCCCTCCGCCAGCACTGTTACCGGCTAATTCTCCTGTGCCTGCATACCAAATATCCTCTTTCCCGCTCCGCGTGTCCTGTGTAAGACATGAAACATTATGAAGTTGAGATGGAGATAATGTTCTTGTCCATGAGGTTCCATTATTTGTTGAGCGGTAAAGCCCGCCCGATACTCCGCCTGCTACAATTGTTACATTTGGAGGTGTGGTTGTTCTGATATCAATTCCGAGAGCACGTGTTCTTCCACCGACATTATTTGGTCCCCGTTCAGTCCAGGTTAAGGAATTTAAATTATCTATCGTTCCATTTTTATTTAATTTTTTAATTCTTTTCGGTAAGCTTGCTGCAAATTCCTGTTCAAGTATGTGTATTCTATCGGGGATTTTATTTGTTACAGGATCTCTCAGCATCAGGAATTCCTGGTATGCTCTTGCATGAGGATCATCTTTAATACCTTCGGAAAGCGGTATTTCTGAATTAGGATCATCTTTTATTTTAAGATTAAACTGATCGAGGGTATAAAATAATGCTGATACTAAGAAAGCAGCTATAATAAAAATATTTTTAGATTTATACATATTTCTAATGGAGTTAAAATCACGTCTAAAAAGCCAATTATTATACCATATTAATACAGGTGATTTTTAATAAATGAAGGGAGTAGTCTTAAAGATGCCGTTAAAAAGGAAGTAAATCTTACAGATTTAAGGGAAAAGAAATTAAAGCAGATTACGAATAAAATTTATTTCATCTTCATTTATTGTATGCCCCATGTTTTTATAAATTCTTTTAGTAACAGATGCCCCTAATCCTTCCATAACTTCAGCAGTTTGTTTAACTCTTTCTTCCGGAACGTGAGGATCTATATTACTGCAGCCTAAAAATACCGGGCAGTTTTCAAATGAACCGGAATATCTTCTTTTATCTATTTTATCTCCGATTAAACCGCCGCTTAATCCAATAACTCCTTTATAATATTTTGCATTTCTTGCTGCATACTCAAGTGTGGGACAAGCACCTTGAGAAAATCCAAGTAAAATTATTTCATTATTTGATATACCAGCATCATTTAATTTATTAATAAGCTTATCTATTACTTTCAAACCAGAAGACAAACCGGGTTCATTAGTTTCAATAGGTGAAAGGAAACTGTATGGATACCAGGTATTTCCATTTGCCTGTGGTGCAGCATAAATATAATTACTGACAGTAAATTCTTTTATAAGTGTTAAGATACTTTCTGCTGTAGCACCTCTGCCATGAATTAAGATCATTACAGATTTTGCTGAATTTATATCAACACCTTCAAAAAGTATTTCCTCATTTTCGTGCGGGTGATCTGACATTTATTTATTCCGGAATTTTTAGTGCTGGAAGAACAGCCTCGATTTCTGAACGTGAAGATTCTAACCAGTGAGGCAGCTTTAATGAAGAGTTTAGTGATCCGGTTGTTTCATCAATTAAAAACCCCGGAGGATCAGTTGCAATTTCAAATAATACATTTCCCGGTTCATGAAAATAAATTGATTTAAAATAATTCCGATCAATTACCGGAGTAACATTAATATTTTTATTAACGAGTCTCTCCCGCATTTTTAGCTGAGTGGATTCATTATCAGTTCTGAAAGCAATATGATGAACAGCCCCAATACCCATTATTCCTTTTAGCTGATCTGGTAATTGAAGAAGATCTATATAAGTGCCTGGTCCACCATCACCAGAAGTGAATCGGATTCTATTCTCCCCTTCTTTTAATTTTTTAAACTCAAGGAGATCAGTTAGTAATCCTTCAGTTGGTCCTGTATTTTGATGCCAGACAGATGCACCCCAAAAACCTCTTATTGAATGTTCTTCAGGTACATCAAATGATTTATAACTGGGTCTGCTTTCTTCTTCATTAGCTACAATTTCCAGCTCAAAGCCATCATAATCTTCAAAGATTAAAACCTCTTCATCAAATCTTTTAAGAGGTCCTGCAAATACGATATTATGTTTCGTTAATCGTTCAATCCAATAGTTAAGAGAGGAAGAGGGAGCTGAAAATGAAATTGTGGCAATTTGTCCGGTTCCTCTCTTACCCCGAAAGCCTTGTTCGCTCCAGGGAAAGAATGTTAGTATAGTTCCCGGGTTTCCTCTTTCATCTCCATAATAGAGATGATAGGTATGAGGGTCATCAAAGTTAATAGTTTTCTTAATGAACTTGAGTCCGAGTATTTCAACATAAAAATCAACATTTTTCTGCGGACTTCCAGCAATTGCTGTTATATGATGAATGCCATTAATATTTTTCATTCAGCTATACTGTCTTTATTTCCGATTTATGAATATAATATCTTGCTACAAATGTTAATTACAAAAAACGAAAGGAAAAGTTCTTGAGCTATTTAACAATTTTAGAAATAGCTTTGAATTCTTCAGTTCCGCAAACATTAAGCAATTCAAACAAAACAGCTTCTGAGGTTGTGATTTCCGCCCCATTGTATCGCATCCTTTCAAGAGCTGTTTTATAATCAATCTCTTTTCTTGAAGAGACAGCATCAGCAGCAACATTTATCTGAATATTATTTGCAAGCAGGTCAAGCACTGTCTGCTGAACACAGACGTGGGATTCAATTCCTGCAACAACTACCTGCGAAACATTATTATCTGAAAGTCTTTTAAACAAATCTTCTGCACCAAAACAGCTAAAACTCATTTTTTGTATTGGATTAAATCCTTCAAGCTCATTTGTAATTTGGGAAGCAGTAGAACCTAAACCTTTTGGATATTGTTCTGTGTAAAAAATTGGGAGGCGTAATACTTTAAAACCTTTTATCAGTTTTATTGTGTTGGAAACAACCAGTTCAGGATCCTTCATTACAGCAAGAATTTTTTCCTGTATATCTATTATAAGAAGTGCAGTAGATTTTGAAGAAAGTAATTTAGGATTTCTTTTTATTGGACTCATAAGATTTATTTATTTTTTTTCATTCGTAATCGTAATCTTAATCATACTCGTAATCAATTAAATCGAGTAAGAGTAAGGTTATGATTATACAGTTAGCTTTATTCTACAAAAAAATGGTAACAAAAACCTCCGAGGTTTTCTGAAACCTCCGCGGTTTGGCAGTTCTGGCTTACCAATTATTATTACCAGTATAAATCTTAATAAATAGGATCCATTCCGTATTTGCCGCAAGCATACATCATTAATAAAGATGCCAGATCAATCAACGCCTTCTTCTGATCTTCCTCATAAATAACAAGGCTGTAAGTCTCTGCAACAAACTGCATATCGTCAAGAATTTTTTGGAGTTCCCTGTAACTAGGGCTTCCATGCCAGTTTGCAATCTGTCTTATAAGTAGTTTTTCATATCTTCTCAAAAACTCAGTAAATGAAATTGTTTTTGTTGACTGGGGGAAACGAGGTCTGCAGATGGTAATCAAATCATTGAAATAAGTATCCCATTTTCTTGCGAGTCCCTTATTTCTGTCCCTCATTACATATCTTGCCTTCTCAAGAGAGAACTTTGCTTTTGTAGTTGGTTTGGAATTTGAAATTAAAGCATAGCCATCATAACTTATATCACCTGTTTCATCATCAATAAATTTCCATCTTCTCGCAAGCTGAATGTGTGAATATATTACAATCACCTTATCTAATGCGCTGTCAACAACAATAAATTTTCCGCGCTGCTCGTTAATAACAGTTATCCAGTGTTCCCAGTTATCAACACTCAGGATACATGGATATCCTCGTTTAAGATGATAGTTTAAAATTTTAATAGCATCCTCTGCGGTTTCCCTTCTGAAATATTTCATCTTGCAGTCAAAACTTTTTGCTGCTTTTGCAAGACCTATTTCATCAGTACCATACCACCAGGTGCTTCCTGCTTTTTTACCGATTGCTTTTTCATTTTCGAAACGACCAAGCATTACAAGTCCATACTTAAGTGCAAAGGGACCACATTGGTATTTATACGGCTGGGGATAAAAGCTCATAAAAAATAATTTTCTAACCTGAATAAAGATGTAAACATTGAAGCCTAAAATATTACTTAAGAAAATAAAATTCAGTATATTTTGTAAAGATGGGAAGAAAAAAGATTAAAACAGCTATAGTTTTTAACGAGCCTCACCCGGAATTATATATTAAACAAGGTGAGTTGAACGAGAAAAAGCTTGATTTTGTGCCTTATTTCGAGGTTGACAATATTACTCCTATTGAAGAATATGAAATTATGGCTCAAAAGTTTAAGGCAAATGGGGTAAATGCGTATACCCTGAATATCAAGGATGATTTCCAATCCATTCTTAAGGATATTAAAAAGAATAAACCCGATGTTATTTTCAATTTTGTTGAGATCTACAAGGAAGACGCCCGGCATGAGATGAATATCGTTGGTATGCTGGAACTGCTTAGAATACCCTTTACCGGGGCACCTTCAATGGCACTGGCTAACTGCCAGAGTAAGATCTTTACAAAAAGACTCTTAAATTCCTTTGGGATTAAAACGCCAAGATTCATAATCATAAAGAAATTACCAAAACATTACCGGCACAGGCTGAAATATCCTTTAATAATAAAACCTGCTTATGAAGATGCAAGTGTTGGGATTGAAAATGAATCCATTGTAGAAAATGTTGAGAAACTTAAAGAGCGAATTGAATACATTTTAAAATATTTTGCTCAGCCCGCACTTGTAGAAGAATTTATTGAGGGAAGAGAACTGAACGTTGCAATTCTTGGTGATAATGAACCTGCTGCTTTACCAATAAGTGAAATTGATTTTACCGAAATGCCTGATCACCTTCATAACATTGTTAGTTACCAGGCTAAGTGGGATCCTAATCATGAAGCATATCATAAAACAATTCCAATCTGTCCGGCTAAACTTCCAAAGAGAATTGAAAAGAAAGCTAAAGAGATTGCGCTTAAGGCATTCAAAGCAATGGGCTGCAGGGATTACGCAAGAGTTGATATGCGGCTTTCAAAAGATCATCTTTATGTGCTTGAGGTTAATCCAAATCCGGATCTCACTGAGGGGGCGGGGTTTATGCGTTCTGCCAAAACATCAGGGTTAAGTTATGTTGAAACTCTGAAAAAAATTATTAACCTTGCATTAGAAAGAAAGAAGAGAACAGTTGGCAGTTTTCAGTAGGCAGTCTGGAAAACGATAATTGGACAATTAAACATTTAATTGGGGTATAATTCTATCAATGATTTCAGAATTGCAATAACTTCTATCAGATTTTTAGCTTCGTAATCCGGTTTCATTTTTGTATTTGCAGGGAGAGGATATTTTGTTTTACCGGTGTAAACGAGAATTCCTTTGCCTCCAATTTTTTGTGCTGCATTAATATCTGTTTCAAGATCATCCCCAAGCATAAAGAAAGAAGAATTTTCATCGCCCAGTATTTTTAATGCAGTCTTAAAATAAATGGGTGAAGGTTTGCCAATCAGCAATGCTTTTTTTTCTGTCGCATATTCAATTGCATTGATGAATGATCCTGCATCAAGGCAGAGTGTTTTTCCATCCGGTTTCCAGAATTTATTCTTCTGCATTGCAATTAAATCTGCACCCGCATAAACCTCTCTGAAAATTTCATTCAGAATATTGTAACTCCACTCATCTGCAAGATCACCAACAACTACTGCTTCCGGATTTTCTTCAACTATAAATTCTGCAAAAAGTTTTTTGATCTTTTCTGTGCAGAAAACTTTTACTCT
>JAUSIA010000035.1 GCA_030648225.1 Ignavibacteria bacterium
CAACATAATTTGTAATAGCTTTTCTCTGATTCTCACTTAATTGTGGATTGGGCATTTGCGGGAACTCAGGGTTTATTTTCTGAGGGTCGGAAAGGAAGGTTATAAGGTTTTCTTCATTCCCAACATATTTTGAAACAACACTATTAAATGCCGGTCCAACCATATTATTTTCAAAACTATGGCAGGCTGAACAAATCAATTTAAATATCTGCTCACCATTTTCTCCTGCCTCTGCAGATCTCTGTGCAAAAACATGTTTCATATGTTCTATCATTTCATAATCTGCAATTGCTTTAGCTTCATTTGGTTTAAGACCCGGATTTGGCATAGGAGGAAAAGCCGGATCCACTTTTACAGGGTTAAGAATAAAAGAAACCAATTGATCTATTTTACCTTCATACTTGGGAAGAGTTGTGTCATAAGCCGGTCCCACTAACTTTTGATCAAATCTATGGCAGGATGCACATCTGATTTCATAAATCTCCTGACCACTCAACTGTACAACACCTTCTTTGGTTCCTTTTAATTCGGCAAGATATTTTTCAAACTCACTGATAAGAACAGATGAATGTTCTCTCGTAGCATTTCCCATTGCAAGCTGATCTTTTACAATTAATGCAAGTAAAGCAAATAATAAAACATAAAAGACATGACCACTAAATTTCAAAGTAGATTCTTTTAGCATTGCATATAAATAATTATAGGCAAGGAATAAGAGGAAAACAGCAATTAATGAATATCCAAATACTGATGCTGTTAATGCTTCCTTAGGAAGTGCAAATAAATTAATTAATAAAAAGAGAGGCTGGAATAAAGCCGCAATTAAAGTAATCCTGATTGCAGTTTTTCTTACAAAATCCTTATAATCTCCGGTAACATTTTTTTTGCCTCCTTCCCAGTAAAAGAAAGCGAATAAAATTGCACCTCCTGTTAAAGCAAAAGCTGCCGCTATAAAATGAATATAACGGGATAAAACTTCCCAGGAGAAGAGTAAAAACATAAGTCTTTCATCCATCCATTTATCCGGATAGGTCACTAAAGTAACTGCAGCAGTAAAAATCCAGGTTGAAATAAAAAGAAGTATTAATCCATATCTTCCAGATTTAAAGCTGAGACTTTGATTTCCTTTCTTAAACTTATTTAATTCCTCATTAAGTTCAGGATCATCAGGATGAAAATCTTTTATTGAATCAAAAATATTTTTAAATGAAAGAGAATATTTATATGTATAGATAAGAACTATGCTGATTGATGTTAAGAAGAATGCCGCAACCAGGTAATATATTGTTGGGGTATTTGCAGTGTGCAGAAGCTGGGCGAAAACAAGTACGCAGGTAAGTAAAGGAACTATTCCAAGTATTATCCCCATACTTTTATTTATCGTAAGTAATTCAATAACATCTTTTGCAAACTTTAAATAAACAGGATTACCAGCTTCAAGACCTTTTTTCCTGTAATACAGAGAGAGAGATGTTCCGCCAAGAATTACACTTATAAAAGGAATAAAGAGGAATAAAACAAGTATCAGCATATAGTGAAGAAGCTCTATATGTTCTGCTGACTGAGGTAATACTAAATTATCTAAGAATTCCATCTACCTTCTTGAAAATTCAAATAAAAAGTTTATCAATTGATAACAAAATTATAACTAATAAAGCAAAAACATTTATCTCTCTGAATGCAAACCTGAAAGAAATCATATTCGCTGTTTCTTTTAGAAGTTTAAACGCATTCCAGCCAAGCCAGATACCCGCTGCTAAAAGAAGAAAATTTATAGCAGGAAATTTTGTTATTCCGAAGAGAGGAATAATTAATCCTGTTACACCTGTTGCAATTATCCAGACAAAAGTAATTCTTGCTAACTGGGTATGAGAAAAAATCTTTGTTAAAGTTGGAAAGCCTGCTTTTTCATAATCTTTATCGAACACAAGAAGAAGCAGCCAGAAATGAGGTATCTGCCAGATAAAGAAAAAGAAAGAAATAATTAAAATCCCTGAATCGAAAACACTTCCACCTCCTGCAACCCAGCCAACTGCCGGTGGAATTGCACCAACCAAAGAACCGGGAACTATTGCCAAAGGATTTTTTTTCTTAAGAGGAGTATATATTCCATTATACCAGATTAGATTTAATAATGCTAAAGACAAAGCAAGAATTCCCGCCCCTGAATAAAGAATTATTGAACCGGTTAATATTAAAACTAATGCAATTATTAAAGCATCATTAGATGAAATTCTTCCGGAAGGTATAGGACGATTTTTTGTTCTGTCCATTAATGCATCTGTTTTTCTTTCCTGGTAATGATTTATAACCGCACTACCGCAAGCCAATAAAAGAATTCCAAAAACCGGAGTTATCATTCCGGAATTAATTTCTCCTGTAAAGCAGATATAACCAAAAGCTGTTGTTAATGTAACAAAGGAAGTAATTTTAATCTTTGTTAACTCAAATAATATTTTGATTTTATTTTTCAATTAAGTTATAACTAATTTGAAACCGTATCTGTTTTTACAGTAGTTGTTTGACTACCGCTCTTAAGCCTGGATTTATTTTCCAGCCAGAAATTAAAATTCTGTTCAGGTATAACAATAACTTTTGAATACATATTAGAATGATTCAACCCGCAATACTCAGCACACATAATATTATAAGAACCGGTTTCTGAAATATTAAACCAAACAAAGTTATTCCGGTTTGGAATAACATCCTTTTTAACTCTAAAAGCTGGAACGAAAAAAGCATGGTTTACATCTAATGAATGGAGATTAAGTCTTACATTTTTTTTCAAAGGAACATAAAGTGTATCTGCCTGAACACCATTCTGATATTTAAATGTCCATTTCCACATTTGTGCTGTAACATCAATTACCATTGAATCCTCAGGTGCTTCTGTCATTTGCTTATAACCGACCCAGCCATACCAAAACATAATGAGAACAAGTATGGTAGGAATAACTGTCCAGGTTACTTCAAGAGTAACATTGCCATGAATGTTTTCTGCTTTCGGATTTTTCTTTCTGCTATACTTTATTACAAAATAAACCATCGAAAAAGTAATTACCACAAGAAAAAAAACAGAGATTACCATTACAACCCAAAAGGCAGTATCAACAGATTCTACAAAATTTGATGGTCCTGAAAACATATCTTAATAATTTTCTAAAAATGAATAATCTGCAAAAAGCAGGACTATTGAAATAATGAAGAAAAATAGTGCAACTACAAGAAAAATTCTGAATACTTTTTGTTCTATCCGCAGGTGCATAAAAATAGTTAGAACAAGGTAAGATTTTACAGATGCAATATTTAAAGCAGTTGCAATAGTTATTGCACCCAAATTAATTCCTGCAACAGTTACAGTAACGCCTGTTAAAGTTAACAAACCCAGCCATACTAGGATATAAATCCCGTAGCCGTGCATATGCTGATGCGTTTCGTCTTTATGCATAATTTAATCTTTAAGCTATTAAATAGAATAATGGGAATAAGAAAATCCAGATTATATCTACAAGGTGCCAGTAGAGACCGGCTGATTCAAGTTTAACAAAACTATCTTTATTGATTATACCTTTTGCAGTCAGTCTTGTCATTACGGCAATTAAAGCTGCACCAATTACAACGTGAAGACCATGCAATCCGGTCATAACATAGTACAAGCCAAAAAATAAAATTTCACCTGACTCCATAGCCAATAAAGTATCGGAACCGGGATAAATTCCATGATCGAATTTAGTAGCCCACTCAAAATATTTATTAACTAAAAAACCAAAAGCTAAAATAATTGTGAGGAGTTGAAAAAATATTGAAAGCTTTTTCTTATCCTTTTGCAAGGCTGTTATTGATAGAGCCATCGTAAGGCTGCTTGTTAAAAGAATTGCTGTATTAAAGCATCCTATTAAAGTATTAAGCTCTTTAGCAGCAATATGAAATGCTTCCGCATTCGTAAAACGGTAAACAGAATAAAGGAAAAACATTCCTCCGAAAAGCATAAGCTCAGTAAAAAGGAACAACCACATTCCCATACGGGAACTAATATCATCGCGATGTACTTGACCTACTGCATGCTCTTGAGTATTCACTTTACTTCCTCCAGTTGAGGTTCTTCATTCTGTTTATATTCATAAGGCCCTTCCGTAATAGTAGGAATATGTTCAAAATTTTCATGAGGCGGTGGAGTGGGAACACGCCATTCAAGAGTTTCTCCTCCCCAGATGTTTTGTTCTGTTAAAATTTTTCCTTTTCTCAAAGATCTTATGAGATTTGTAAACATTATTATTAAGCCTGTAATTAAAATCCATGAACCTATTGTTGAGATAAAATGATAAATATGAAATTCAGGAAGGTAATCATAATATCTTCTTGGCATTCCCAGCCAGCCCATAATAAACATTGGGAAATAGAGAGTATTAAACCCAACAAATAAAAACCAGAATGCTACCTTTGCTGCTTTCTGGTTATACATTCTTGCAAACATTTTTGGGAACCAGTAATGCATTGCAGCAAAAATTCCAAAACCTGTTCCGCCAAACATTACATAATGAAAATGTGCAACAACAAAAGAAGTATCATGCACCTGTATATCTACAGCAAGAGTTCCCTGGAATAAACCCGTAAGCCCGCCAATTGAGAATAGGAAAATAAATCCAAGAGCATAATACAATGGCGGGCCAAGTTCTATTGAACCTTTATATAAGGTAGCTGTCCAGTTAAACACTTTTATTGCACTTGGAATAGCAACAAGAAAAGTTAAAATAGAAAAAACAAACTGGCCTGTATCGCTCATTCCTGCAGTAAACATATGATGAGCCCAAACCAAAGAACCAAATAGCGCAATACCAATTGAAGAGAAAGCAATAAACTTATAGCCAAATATTGTTCTTCTTGCAAAAACAGGAATTATTTCTGAGACAACACCCATTGCTGGTAAAATCATTATATAAACAGCAGGGTGTGAATAAATCCAGAATAAATGCTGATACAATACCGGATCGCCGCCAAGTGCGGGATCAAATAATCCAACCCCAAACCATCTTTCAACTGCAACAAGTAAAAGTGTAATCCCAATAATAGGAGTTGCAAGCACCTGTACCCAGGCAGTAGCATAAAGAGACCAGATTGAAAGAGGCATTTTAAACCAGCTCATTCCCGGTGCTCTCATCCGATGAACTGTTGTTACAAAATTTAATCCTGTTAGGATTGAAGAGAACCCAAGCATAAATGCAGCAAATAAAGTATAAGTAACATTCGTTCCTGAGCGGACACTATAAGGTACATAGAAGGTCCAGCCTGTGTCTGCAGAACCGCCTGGTAATGTTATTGAGAGTATTGCAAGCAATCCGCCTGATACAAACAAATACCATGATAAAAGGTTGATTCTTGGGAAAGCAACATCTTTTGCCCCAATAAGAATCGGGAGAAAGAAGTTTCCAAATACAGCAGGTATTCCCGGAATTACAAAAAGAAAAATCATTATCACACCATGGAGTGTGAAAATCTGGTTATAAGTCTGGGGATCCATTATTGTTCTTCCGGGTGCAATAAGCTCCAGCCTCATAAGGAATCCGAAAACCACTCCAACAGCAAAAAAGAGCAGAAGTGAACAAAGATAAAGTATCCCGATTCTTTTATGATCTGTAGAGGTTATCCATGATTTCAGACCTCTTCCCTTACCTGTATACTCAAGGTAACTTGGTTCTTTTTCGTTTCCATTAACTGCTATTGCATCACTTGCCATTATTAACCTCTTGCTGCTTAACTTTCTTTGGTTTAATTGTAATAAAAAGAACAAACACAACAGCCATCAATAAAATACCTGCACCAAAAATTCTCGTAAGATTTAAAACATAAGTTTTGCCTTCAGGCTCGTAGCTGAAACAAAACTGAAGTATTCTTGCTATAGTCGGTGTTGCCTTTCCCTCGGAAGTTTCAGCAATGGCCATTTTAAAATCAAACGGCAGAATGCTGTATCCTCTTGAATCTGAATAATTGGGGAACAGATACCTGCATATTTTACCTTCTTCTGAAATAAAAATAAGTGCACCTGAATGAATGAACTGATCTTCT
Organism: Ignavibacteria bacterium; assembly: GCA_030648225.1. Taxonomy (GTDB): domain Bacteria; phylum Bacteroidota; class Ignavibacteria; order Ignavibacteriales; family Ignavibacteriaceae; genus RBG-16-34-14. The sequence continues at coordinate 6,064 of JAUSIA010000035.1, forward strand.
TCTCTTTTAAAATAAAATCCTGCTGCATCTGTTAAGGTTCTTATGTTAGCACTGTCTCCTGTTAAAAACCTCCAGGCATTTTCAGGAAATTCTTTTTCAATAATTTTCATGTAATTTCTTTTTTTATCAGCAGCAAGCTCTGGTTTTTCATTCTCATCAAAACTTAGTGTAATAATATTATAATTCTCAACAGGTTTTAAGTCTACTTTATTAATTACTTCAGCAATAGAAGTCATCAGCGGAGAACAGATACCGGGGCATTCATAATAAACAAATGCAAGAACTGTTGGACCGGTTATGAACTCACTTAAAGCTTTTTTATTTCCTGCTTCATCATAAAACTCAAGATTAAGCGGAAGCTTTTTACCAAGCTGCTCATCTATTCCTATTTCTATTTTTTTACTTTGTGCAGGATTAGAAAAATTAAAAACTATAATTACCAGGAAAATCTTTATTAATATTCTCATCATTTACCTCCCAGTTAAAAAAGCCTATTCATATAATTATACAATGCATTCCATTCATCAGAAGATAATCTAAAAATATTATTATTAAAGCCATTGCTGTTTACATTATAGATCAATGTCCTGACAAACTTTTGATAGTCCTGTTTCCAGCTATTATCAGAATTTAAAGTTGTTAAAGCTCTCAACTTATTTGATGTTACCGAGTTAAATACACGTGCACCAGCATCACTTTCATAATTAACCTGGTTTACTTTCTGAACCAGAGTTTGAACCGTTGTGCTATTCTCTTCCATAATCAAATTCATTGCGGTCTCAACAGGAATCTGAGCCGGAATTTCTTTTCCTTGTGAAAGAAAATATAATTGATCCAGTGCAGTTAATTCACTCTCAGTATCAACAGGAGGATCGGGGACAAAAGTCTGCCTGATATAATGAGCTAATGCAATTCGGTCGGATGGAGGAAGATAATTATAGGCAATCATTCCAGAACCGGGAATTCCCTGTTCGAGTGTTGTGTAAATACCGGCTATTTTAGGACTATTTTTCCAGCCTTCTTTATTTGTAAAATTTCTTGGTGGTGGATTTAATCCTGTTGAAGCCGGACCGCTACCTCTTCCATCTTCACCATGACAGGATGCGCAAATTGTTGTATATGCTTCTTTACCCTGAGCTATCAGCTCCTGAGTAGGCTGGCTTATCTCAATAATATTTATTGGCGGAACAGTTCTCGGTTCAATAACAGGGAGATCAGTCAGCTTTGTAGTATCCGCTGCAACGAGTGGAATACTCTGCCGGGCGATATTCCCAAGATTTGTTATATATAAAATTCCTAATGCAATAATAACAAACAGTATATATGGATATACAAATCCAAATATTTTTCCCGGATCAGATCTTAATTTATTTAAATTATTTTTCAGATTATCCATAAAAATTAATGCAATGTAAAGTCAAATCCTCTTTGAAGCTTTGGATCGCCGACAGGTATTAAATTGTGTTTCTTTGCTTTCATACTAAATATCAGAATAAGTAATCCAAGAATACCAATTGGAAAAACAAAATCGAGCCAGTTGAATATATAACCATGTCCATTGATCGTAAAGTTAGGCATTACAAGCCAGTATAAATCAAGGTAATGAGATAAAAGAATCCAAACCGACATAAACTTTAATCTCTTTGGATTAGTCTTAGCCGGGTATGAAAGTAAAGCACCAAAAGGTATTATAAAATGTACAAATATTAATAGGATTGAAAAATATTCCCAGCCGCCTGCCCACCTGATTAAGAACCAGAAATTTTCTTCAGGGAGATTTGCATACCAGATTAACATATATTGAGAAAAAGCTATATAACCCCAGAAGCATGTAAATGCAAACATTAAAGTTCCGAGGCTGTAGTAATGATCATTATTAAGTCTTGAACTTAAATATCCTCTCTCATTTAATAATATAACAATTAAAGTTAGCGCTGCAAGAGAAGCCCAGACTGATCCTGAAAAGAAATAAACACCGAAAATTGTTGAGAACCAATGCGGCTCTAAACTCATCAGCCAATCAACCGCAGCCACTGTTATTGTTATTGCAAAAACCGGTATAAATATTCCTGAAAGAACAATATTCTTTTTTGTTAATCTCTGATCTTTTGTAGTGTCTTGTTTTAGAGAATTTTTAGTTAAAAAGAAATAGAACAAGCTCCATATTCCAAAAACCACAATCACTCTTATAATAAAAAAAGAAGTATTCAGATATGGTGCTTTACCCTTAAGGATAGGATCTTCACTTACAACTTCTGTGTGAGACCAATGAAATAACGAGTGAATGCTTAAGATTAATGGAATGGCAAAAATAATAAGCAAAGGAATAGTTGATGCAAGAAATTCACTTATTCTTCTGAATGGAGTACTCCAGTCGGCACCGGTTAAATATTCAAGTGCAACAAGGAAAAGTGAACCGATACCTATACTTAACAAAAACATAAAAGCAATCAGATAACTGAAGGATGCACGCACGGGTTCTATCATATATCCAATGATGCCAAGTATAAGTCAAAAACCAAATAAAGCAATACCTAACTTTACAACGCTACCAGGAAGTTCTTTTCTGATGTAACCGGTTTCATTATTCAACA
>JAUSIA010000007.1 GCA_030648225.1 Ignavibacteria bacterium
AAGGGGAGAAAAAAAGAGGGGTTTAAACGAATTAAATTTACAACACAACTTTTAATTTTTTCTTCCACTTTATTTTTACATTCTGCCTTCCCCCAGCAAAGTAACCTTTCCAAAGCTGTCAATCATATTTCATCTTACATTGCATCAGAAAGATTTATTGAATTAAAAATTGATGTCGGAGATTTACCTGCGACGGATTCAATTTTTATAACTGCTTTGAAATTTACCAAGAATGAATGTTCTGAAGCACTTCTTGCTTTATCAGCAGCAACACTCCCATACAGAGAAGTTCCGATTGTAATTCCAGTAATAAAATCTGTATGGAATTATCCTCTTGTTTCTTCAAGTGATTCGGTTTATAATTTTAAAAATAAAAATCTTCCGTCACGATTCTTTTATGATACTCCACTGAATGATTATGGAGATAAAGATAAGCTTGCTCATTTCTTTGGTTTTGCTTTTCTCTCCTTCTCAACTCTCTTCTTTGATTTAGGAAATCTAATTGGTTATTTTACAGAAGCTTTTGAGGAGGATTTCAAAGTTCAGTCTTCAATAGATTACCGTGACCTGGAAGTAAATTTCCTGGGAAAATGTTTCGGCAAACTTCTAAAAGAAGATAAATCAATCCTCCCTTCCCAAGTTTTAGTTATGCGTACACTTTACTATTTCGGAAACCCGCTATGAAATCAATTATAATTATAGATGACGAAAAAGAAATCTGCGAAAGTATAAAATTCATTCTCGAGTATGAAAATTATGGTGTGGATTATTCAATCAAAGCCTCTGAAGGAATAAATAAAATCACTTCGGGAAATTTTTCTGCTCTCCTTCTCGATATTCAAATGCCGGAGATGAGCGGTTTTGAAGTCTTAAAGAAAGTAAAAGAAATTACTCCAACACTTTCTGTAATAATTATTTCTGCTCATGGAAGTGTTGAGAATGCAATTAAAGCTACCAAGCTTGGAGCTTTTGATTTTATTGAAAAGCCGATTGACAGAGACAAGCTTTTAATCAGTGTAAGAAATGCAGTTGAACAATCTAATCTTATTGCTGAGAATAAAGAAATAAAAAAAACTCTAACTGGTGATGGAAAAATTCTCGGTAAGAGTAAAGCAATTAGCGGCATTCTTGAAATTATTGATAGAGTTGCACCACTTGAAACAAGAGTTTTAATTACAGGAGAAAACGGAACAGGAAAAGAACTTGTTGCAAGAGCAATTCATAATAACAGTGAAAGGAAGGATAAACCTTTTATCGAAGTTAATTGTGCTGCCATTCCAAATGAGCTGATTGAATCTGAATTATTCGGACATGAAAAAGGTTCCTTCACAGGAGCTTTCCAGCAAAGGATTGGAAGATTTGAACTCGCAAATAAAGGAACACTATTCCTCGATGAAATTGGTGATATGAGTCTCCAGGCTCAGTCAAAAGTTCTTCATGCATTAGAAAGCGGCAGAATAGAGAGAGTTGGAGGAGCAAAAAAAATTGAAGTTGATGTAAGAGTAATTTCTGCTACAAATAAAAATCTTAAAGAAGAAATTGATAAAGGAAATTTCCGGGAAGATCTTTATCACAGGTTAAATGTTATACCAATTCATATACCCCCTTTGCGTGAAAGAGCAGATGATATTACTATTCTTATAGAACATTTTACAAATGATATAGCAGTGAAACATAAAAAGCCCGCTATTAAATTCAGTGATGACGCAATTTCTTTAATGCAGAGCCTGCCCTGGACTGGAAATGTACGTGAACTAAGAAACGTTATTGAAAGAATTATGATTCTTGTTGATAAAAAAGAAATTAAAAGAAGCGACATTGATTTTCTTGCAACTACAGGTCAATCAAAAATTGATGATATTATTGATGGAAGTAACTCTTTCCATGAATTTAAAGAAAAAGCTGAAAGAGCATTTATACTTAAGCAGCTTAAAGAAAATGGCTGGAACATCAGTAAAACTGCTGAGGCTCTTGATATTCAAAGAAGCCATCTTTATAATAAAATGAAAAAATATGAAATTGAAAAGACGGATTAATTATGGGCAATACTATTTTTTCAAAAATTATTAATAAAGAAATAAAAGCCGATATTGTTTTTGAATCAGATAAAGTACTGGCTTTCAGAGACATTAATCCGCAGGCCCCCGTTCATATTATCATAATTCCTAAGGAAGAAATTCCCAGAATAAATAACTTCGTCAGTAAAAAACATTCTGAACTTTTAGGCGAGATGATTAACGCTGCAAACAAGATTGCAAAAGATTTGAAAATTGATGATGGTTTCAGGTTAGTGATTAATAGCGGTGAGAAAGGCGGACAAACTGTTTTTCATTTGCATATACATCTGCTTGGCGGAAGACAGATGAAATGGCCTCCGGGTTGAGAATTAATAAATTTCCTTTCTATGACCTATTGCAACAACTATGACTAATCCGGTCCTCTTTTTTTTCTGATAAAGCATCGGATATATCTTTTAATAAATTATTATCTGATAAAATCTCCAGTGTTTCCTTCAAACATTCATATTCCTCTTTTGAAATTATTACTGAAGGTTTTTGTATTTCAATTGTTTTTATATCATTAACATTCATAATATTTTCCTTTTTTCTGGGATTAATATATCAACAAATTGATTTGAATGACAACATAGTAATTGAAGCATAATAAAACGTTCCCTATTACTTTCACAAAAATTAATTCATTCAAACTGAGTATTTAGTATTAGTTTCTTTGAATCATAAGGAGCTGGTTCTCCTCCAAGATATTTATTAAACCACTGAAGATGTGCATTATAATATAACGGCATTGATTTTATATTATTTGGCCAGTGCCCATCATTCTTAAAGATTATTAAACGCGAATCTATTCCTAAAGTTTGCAGAGTTGTGAAGTATTGAATGCTTTGTGAATAAGGTACTCTGTAATCCTTTTCTCCTGTAATTATTAAAGTTGGAGTTGAAAAATCCTGAGCATAATTTGAAGGAGAAAACTGCTGGTAATTAGCAGAATTCCATGGCTGTCCTTTCAAATCCCAATTAACAAACCACAATTCTTCAGTAGCTCCCCACATAGATTCCAGATCATAC
>JAUSIA010000022.1 GCA_030648225.1 Ignavibacteria bacterium
TCAGAAGAATCTTTTGCTGCATTTTTAGGTGAAGATCCAAATGGTACATGGATTTTAACTATCAGTGATGATGCAGATGGTGATGGCGGAACACTGGATTCAGTTTACCTGCATATAACCACAACTGAAGATATTCTTCCGGTTGAATTGACTTCATTCAGTTATCAAATAGTTGATAATGGTGTAAATCTTAATTGGATAACATCAAGTCAATTAAACAATCAGGGGTTTGAGGTTCAAAGAAATACTGAAAATGGTAATTGGGAAGCCCTTGGATTTGTTGAAGGGCAGGGAACAACAACTGAAACAAGCCTTTATTCATTTAATGATAAAGATCTTACAAACAACACGACCTATTCTTACAGATTAAAACAAATTGATTTTGATGGCACTTTTAAATATTCAAATATTATAGAAGTTAATTTTGAAACAGTTACTTCATATAATTTATCTCAGAACTTTCCTAATCCATTCAACCCGAGAACAAAAATAATCTTTACAATTCCGGAAGCAGGAATTGTTAAGCTTACCATCCATAATATTATCGGTGAAATAGTTTCTACTTTAGTTAATAAGAAAATGGAAGAAGGAAATCATTCAATCTTGTTTGATGCTTCATCACTGCCAAGCGGTACATATATCTATCAAATTGAAGTAAATGATTTTATTTCCACAAAAAAGATGATGTTAGTAAAATAGGGCAGCTAACAAACCCAATTCCTTTGAGGAATTGGGTTTGTCTCTGCACTACAAATTCTGTAATAGCAAGCTTAGATTTATTTTTATCTCAGAGAGCTGGTGAGTTGAACTTGCCGGCTTTTTATTTTTCCGATCACTTAAAGATAAAACCTACCTGTCAATTTCTGATACCTTCTATCAGTATTCATTAGTAAACTTTTTAATATTAAAATACTTTAGCACCAGGTAAAAAATAAAAAGTGAGCAGAAATGAAAAATATTTTTATCAGTTTGTTTTTATTAATTATACTTTTTTCAACCATTGTTTCAGCAGCAGAATCACCCGGGGTTAAACGAAATACTTCAGATAATACAATTCAATCATTAATGCTCGGTCTTAATTCTGACAACTTTGGATTAAAAACAGGTTCAGCTTACATGCTTGGTGAATTAAAAGTGACAGACGCTGTTATTCCTTTAATGAGAATGATGAGGAATGATGAGAGTGAACAAGCAAGAATTGTAGCAGCTCTTGCTTTATATAAGCTTGGAACTCCAATGTCCATTCATGCTTTATTCCAGGCAGCACGTTTTGATGATAACAAAAGAGTCAGAAAAATGTGTTCGGGATTTTATCTTAATTACATTTCTAAACATAAGGTAACTGAAATTTAGCATTGTAGAACTCCACCAAACTAACGGCTTTACTCTTAGGGGTAAGGTCGTTGGTTATTAATAACCCCAAATAAATTCTCTCTTTTCTAATTTAGAATTATATTTCCAAACTCAAAATCAAAAAATCAGTGAAAGCATTTAAAGAACATATCAGGAATACATTTAATCTTGCTTATCCAATAATAATTGGACAGCTTGGTTTTATTATGATGGGAGTTGTTGACAGTATAATGGTAGGTGAAATAGGTGCTGTTCCGCTTGCCGGTGCAACTTTGGGGAATAGTCTCTTCATATTGATTTTTATTATAGGCCTTGGTGTTGCGATGTCAGTTACACCGCTGATAGCAATTTTAGTAGGTGCACAGAGATTTTCTGAATGCAGCATTTATTTCAGGCAGTCTCTTATAGTTAATTTGTCGCTGGGATTTATTCTAATGTCTATTACATTTTTTTGTTCCGATCTTTTTGAATACTTAAATCAACCCCATGATGTTGCTGTGCAGGCTTCTTCTTACACTAAGATAGTGGCATTATCAATTTTGCCGACAATGTTATTCCATACATACAAGCAATTTATTGAAGGTTTTTCCATAATGAAACCCGCAATGATAATTGCTATTGTGGCGAACATAATTAATGTCTGTGCTAATTGGGTTCTTATTTATGGAAATCTTGGCATGCCTGCTTTAGGTTTAGATGGTGCAGGCTGGGCAACTTTCAGTTCAAGAACTTTTATGGTATTAGCAATTATGTTATATGTAAAGAACAAAGAATCCTTTAAGAAATATGATGTTAATTTTCATTTCAGGAATATTAATTTCCCTGTTATTAAAAAAATTCTTAAAGTGGGGTTACCCAGCGGTTTCCAATATTTCTTTGAAGTAGGTGCATTTACATTTGCAGTAATGATGATCGGCTGGCTTGGTACAAATCAGCTTGCCGCTCATCAGATTGCAATTAATCTTGCATCAATTACTTTTATGGCTGTTCTTGGCATATCTGCTGCAGGCTCAATCAGAGTTGGTAATGCAGTTGGCAAACGAGATGTTACTGAAGTAAGAAGAGCAGGATTTGCAGCAATTATGATAGGTGCATCAGTTATGCTTACAGCGGGAGTAATATTTATAACCTTAAATAATTTTCTTCCCACTTTATATATTGATGATCCGGAAGTTATAGGAATCGCATCTTCTTTATTAATTATCGCCGCATTATTTCAGATGTCCGATGGAATTCAGGGCGTTGGTATAGGAGTTTTAAGAGGACTAACTGATGTGAAAATTCCAACACTTATAACTTTTATTGCCTACTGGATTCTTGCTCTTCCTATCGCTTACCTGTTAGGATTTACTTTTAACTTTGGTGTTCAAGGAGTTTGGGTAGGCCTTCTCTTAGGTTTAACCGCTTCAGCTGTGATGTTAACAATTCGTTTCAATATTAAAAGTAAACATCTCGTGGAATTCTAATTTGTTACCTCCATTATTCCAATTCCATCAGTCACTTATCACTTTTGTAATCAGTTCCTTTTCAACAACTTCAAAATAATAATTCGTTCTCTTTAATTGTTTATGATTATAATTCCAGATTTCATTCTCATTTCTCTTTTCAGGAATATATTTTTTCTTTTTAGAAAATTTATCTGAAGTTGATAGTATATAAAATGGCTTCTGGAAATATTTACAAAATATAGCCAGACTTCTGCTTCCTATTTTATTAACAACATCTCCATTTGAAAGAACAATATCTGCCCCGATTATTGCAGCATCAGCTTTTTCAATTATATTAGATAAGAAAGCATCGGGTGCAATTTCAACTTTTATTTTATTGTTTAATAATTCCTTTACCATTATTCTTCCTTCAAGCTGAGGTCTTGATTCGCCAATAGTCACAAAAATTTTTCCTTTCTTGTTTAATCTTTTCAGAATTTCTATTACTGTACTACTGTTGGAAAGAGTTACTATTTTTTTGTAATTCTTCAGAAAGGTGAGTGAATTCTTAAATAAATTTGAATACCTGTTTTCAATTTCTTCAGTTTGTTCTTTCAGGAAATCTATAATTTTTGATTTATCATTTTCCTTAATAATCTTTTTAAAATTTTTTGTAAATGCTTGAACAGATGAGAAACTTAATAAATCTTTATTTGCAGAATCAATCATCTCCAAAAGAGTTTCTTTATTCTCTGCATTATTTTTACTCCATTTAATCAATTTCAGTAATATTTCAGTAGAACCTGACTTGTTATCAGAGAGGATTTTATCAAGTTTATTTCTTGCGTATGGATTCAACTTAAACTTTCGGCAAAAATATCCGGGGCAAAATCATTTACATCAATTGTAGATTTTGAATCAGATCCATTCCCCTGTGTTTTATACATACTTACTTTCCTAAAAAATTCTTCTTTATTCAGGTAATCTTTAAGATAAAACACATGTACATTGTTTCTGTTTTTAACAATCCAGTTAAGAATGATCTTCATTTTTTCAAGATCTTCTTCACTTGGCAACGGTTTGGTGTTGAGCGTTCCTGCATAAAAGTCTTCGATTGCTGTATCAAAACCATTAGTTCTATTTACCTTGTACTCTTTTATATAAATTTTTCCTTCGGTCATCAGTATATAATCGGAGCCAAATTTTTCTGAGATCTCAAAAAGAACATTCGCTGAGTTAACAGGTTCTTTTAGAAGTGAAGTCTTATGAGTCTGAGAAAGTACAAGATCAATCAACTGTTTTATCTCACCCGCTTTCTCATATTTCTGTCTCTCAGAATAAAATTTCATCTTGGTTAATAACCTGTTGAGGATGTTTTGATTCTTACCATAGAGAAATTCATAAGCTTTATTTAATTCATCGTTGTAGAGTTCTGCATCTTTTATTTCGCAAGGAGCAATACATCTTTCAATCTCTGCGAGGAAACATCTTTTATTTTTTAAAAATTCCTGGTTGCTGCATTCTCTCAGAGTAAAAGCTTTTTTAATTACTTCATAGATTACTTCAGCTTTCTTTTTGGTAATGAATAAACCGAAGTAATCATTACCATCAAAATCAAACCGGTTACAGATTTCAATATCTGGAAATTGATGATTCCTGTTAACTCTAAGAAAATATTTATTGCCATAATGCTTTAATTGAAGATTATGCCTTGGGTTTACTATCTTTATTAATTCAGCTTCAGATAAAAGCGCAGTCAATTCCGAATTGGTAATTTCATATTTGATTCTTCGCGTTTGTTTGATAATCCTTTTAGCTTTTCTTGGAGCAGTTAAAAGAAAATATGATCGGACTCTTTTACTTAAAGACTTTGCTTTACCTATATATATAACTCTTCCTTTGGAATTAAGGAAGTAATAAACTCCCGGAGCTTCGGGAAGAGAGTAAACATCCTCTTTAAGATGCTTGCTTATTCTTATCTTTGTTTCTTTCTCTGAAGGAATAACCTGCAGACTTAACAATTCCGATAAAGTTTTTACTTCATTTGCTTTCTTAAGCTGCTTTAACATCCTGATTAAAATATGTGCTGTTGCTTCTGCATCCGGTAATGCTCTGTGTGCATTAATTAGTTTTACTTTCAGATAATAACTTAAACTGCTGAGCGATCTGCTTCTTAATTCAGGGTAAAGACTTTTGGAAAGCCTTAATGTACAGAGTTGTGGATTAACCGGCTTTTCTTTCCCAATCATTAAAAATTCTTTGTTAAGAAAGCTGCGGTCGAAAGATAA
>JAUSIA010000023.1 GCA_030648225.1 Ignavibacteria bacterium
TTATCTTTCATAAACCAATTTTCCGGTTTTTAAAACATGGTGTATAAAAGAAGAAGAGACACTTCTCCATTCTTCTATTTCTTCAGGAGTGAACATTAAGATATCTAATGAAAAATCTCTGATTTTAAATGACTTATAGATTTTGACAAGAAGTTTATATTTCGGGACATTAGTTTTTTTTACAACAAGAATATCATAATCACTTTTATCTTTAAAATTGCCATTTGACCTTGAACCAAAAAGATAAATTTTTTCTGGGTCAACAGCACTTACAATTACTTTTTGAATTTCTTTTAATTTGTCGTTCATGATTTAATATTATAATCCTAGCTCACATCTTTTCTTCGACTTCTTTTGGATTGTAGGTTTTGGAGAGGTCTTGCATAAGTTAATCTCTTATATCAAAAAAACAGTTTAATACATTTTTCAGTGTATTATAAGTTCTCTTATTACTGTAATAATTGATTTAAGTATGTCTTATATGTTTAAATTACAAGCAGTTTAATCTAGTAAGGAGATTTTTATGCCAACAGTAAGAAATGTTTTATATAGTTCTAAAATTCCCATACAGTGGGAATTTTACAAAGCGCTTAGAGAATCAGGTAATGGAGAAGTTTCAGAATTACACGTAGTGGGGCCTTTGAAGGAATTAGCACCACCTGATGAATTTCAACCCCAGTTTGGTTCACCTAGAAGAGCATATTTAAATCAAATCATTGCAAATTTTCCAGATGGTTCAAGGATTGAGGTATCTGGCAGAATAACAAGAAAAGGTGCTTTTGAAGCAAATGAGGTTCCACCTGAAGAAGCCACAACTTATTTATTTTCAGTGTTCTATCCAGATAAAGGACCATTTAACTTTCTTATTGAACCAAGAGAAGAAGATCTCTTAAAAAATCGGGGCGTTGCAGAAGCAGCATTAAATGATATTGTTAAACATTCTGAAAATGGTTCATTACGTGAAGGATTCAACTGGTTTATTAAATCAGATTGGCCTAACAGAAGAAATCATAATCTGCCTATTCTTGTTAAGGTTTTAGATGCTTAATTGATTATTAATGGGTTAAAAATAAAAATGACAGCCATTGCAGAAACTATTCTTTTCCCCGGAGTACAAGGGGCACCGTCAGCAGAATCTAAATCAGATCCACCACTAAAAAATGAGTGGAAATATAACGACGTCAGCGTTCGGGAATTAGTTGGTTATTTACCTGATATTACTGCAGCTGGTGATAAGTACAATTACTTTAATTACATAGAGTCTAGATGGACAGATGGCATGTGCTTAAAAACAAGTGTAGTTTATAAAAAACAAGAACACTATAAGACAGGATTACTTATAATCAGTCATCCTAGTTCTAAAGATGAAGTTAAAGGATTTTATGTAAGTGTAACTTTGCCTGGTGAAAGAGATCCAGTGTCTCAACTTTATATAGCTACAACTGACAGAGAAATTGCAAAGGAAATCCATCTGGAATTTATTCGCAGATATAACATGATATTAGATGCAAGCAGGCTTATGAGATTAGGATTTGAAGTACTTTGTAATCGTAAAAAAGAAGAAGCTGTAAATGATACTTTGCTCTGGTTACAGGGTCAACACTCAAGGCTTATTAAACGCTTTGATAATAAATTAAGAGTAAGTCCAAATCATGGAACTGCACTAGCTGGAAATATTCTTTCACAAATGGCAAGAACTATATGGGAAGCAATGGGTGAAGCAGCTCAGAGAAAAAGCGGAAAAATCTAACAAATCATTAATTCATCTTTAAGATAACGCTTTAAAATATCAATTTAAGTTAAATTCATCCCATGACTAGAATTATTAAAGGTATATTTCCTGGAACGACATACAATGCTGTTATGAACCATATTAACTTGGCTTCTTTACTTGAAGCTAATCCTAAAATGAGATTTTCCACTAGGATTCTTATAGGTACCTTTGATGGAGTTTACAGAGATGAAAGAACTTCAGCCAGGTCAAATCCACATCTAGAAAGAGTTTGCCCTAGAAATAAATGTGAGACTTTATTTGAAAAACTTGCAAATACTGGTGTAAATATTGAAACTTATGGCATACATCTAAATAGAGAAAACCCAGAAATGTCCTGGGTAGAATTTCAACCATTATTTTTTCCACCAAAATGCTCTGACCCAGAAAAAATCAATGCTTATTATATCTATGTAGGTGACAGGGAAAGTGCTGGAGGCGCTACTTTAATAAGTGATAATCCTGCTCTTGCTACAGACGTTCATACTGCACTTGTAAAAAGATATAACAAACTAGGCTCTCCTGAAGATGCTATTAACTGGCTGGTTAATAAAAGTGGTTTTGATGTTAGTGTTCTTGAAGAATACCCGAATTTTTTCGATGCCTCTTTATATAGCCCTCGACAAGCTCGGGCTTCCTGATGCTGATTCTTCTCGATCGATCGGATTTACCGGGTAAACCGGATAAATCCTTTTCACTGCAAATTCGGTATTCATTTCATTTTATTAAATAGAAAAATAAGAAAAAGATCGGCTTGAGCTGAGTGTGAAAACTTTTCGAGGATATTGTCATTCCCGCGAAAGCGGGAATCCAGGATATTATAGCCAGTGGTCAATCTCTGGATTCCGGGTCAAGCCCGGAATGACACCTTGATTTATTAACACACCTG
>JAUSIA010000037.1 GCA_030648225.1 Ignavibacteria bacterium
AATTGGACTTGCATTGAAAAAAGAATTTGTGGAATTACATCGGGTATTTATTAATGTTTCCAGCAAACAAGGAGAAGGAAGCGAGTTCACAATTGAATTACCACCCGGAAGAGTTCACCTTAATGAAGATGAGATAATGAAGGAAGAAACATTAGTTGATGAAGATTCTGTATTGTCAAAAAAATTGCAAGAGCAACTGGAAATAATTGAGGCTGACTCTTCATTTTTTTCTGATAAAATCCATGGTGAGGAATCCTTGACTGATTCTTCGACTGAGATGCCTGATGAAGATAAAATGATAATACTTGTTGTGGAAGATAATGCGGACGTTCGAAACTTCATTAAAGATTCATTGGGAAATGAGTTCGCAATTGCTGAAGCAGCGAACGGGGAACAGGGATTAAGAAAAGCAGAACAAATAATTCCAGATCTTATTATAAGTGATATTATGATGCCGAAAATGGATGGGAACGAACTAACGAGAATTTTAAAGAATGATGAGAAGACAAGTCACATCCCGATAATTCTTCTTACAGCAAAATCCGGGCAGGAAAGCAAGCTTGAAGGATTGAAAACAGGGGCGGATGATTATCTGACAAAACCATTCGACACAAAAGAGCTGCAGGTAAGAATTAAAAACCTTATCAATATCCGCAGGAAACTTCAGGAGAAATACGGCAAGATAGATTTTGTTCCTATTAAAAGAGGCGAAGAAAACCTGTCTCGACCTGGCGAAACCAGGGCAGGAAAGCTCAGCAACCTTGAAGAGAAATTTATGTGTAAGGTTTTGGAAGTAATAGAGACCCACATATCGGAAGAAGAATTCAGCATTGAACAATTTGGAAAAGAAGCAGGGATGAGCAGAGTGCAATTACACAGAAAGCTTAAAGCATTGTCAGGAAAGTCAGCCAGTCATTATTTAAGATCAGTAAGATTATCAAAAGCAAAGAAGATGATTGAAGAGCAAAAAGGAAATGTCTCGGAGATTGCTTACTCTGTTGGTTTCTCCAGCCCCCAATATTTCACACGCTGCTTCAAGGAAGAATTCGGTCATCCGCCAAGTGATTTGATAGTCTAAAAACACTGTCCAAATCTTCTATACCTGCCCAACCCCTACTTCAAAAACCCCACTCAAAACAGACCAATTTTGCATAATGTAACATATGTGCATGCTGAGGTAACATATGTTTAAACATTTGAAACGATACTGCACGCCGAAATAACATAGCTGCTATGTAGACCCCTCCTTTATTTCGTTTATTGGCGATGAGATTTTTAATCAATAATTCATCAATAAACCAAAAGGAGTGCGCCATGAAAAAGTTACTTTCTTCTCTCGTTGTTTTCTCTGCTCTGTTTTTTATAGAAAACTCAATTGCTCAAAATTTTTTAGATCATTCAACAGGAAATCTGACTGCTTCAGTCATGGATGATGGAGCTTTTGGTGTAAATGATTCAACTTACGGATTTCCGGGACATGTTGGAAATGGTGTTGTCTTTATGGGAAATATAAATGCGAGCTACACTGGTGGATTAATTATAGGAAATTCAAGTACAAAATGTAGCGGCCATCTTGCAAGTTTCAACATTATGTTTGAGATGCTAACAAGTACTCCATTTCCAGGTTTTACGTCAAATCCAAACTTTAATCAGATAGCTACCTGCGTATTCAGTGACAGTGGTGCACCAACCATAAACCAACTTGGTTTATCGGTTCAACAAACATCCTACTCAAATACAGGTGATAATTTTGTTATTCTGGATTTTACTATCACAAATAATACTGCATCTCCTGTGAATGATGTTTATGTGGGTCAATTTCAGGATTGGGATATTGGAGTGACTCAATACTTTAATAATAATGGAGGATATGATCAATCAAGAAATTTAGCTTATCAATATTTGAACGGAGGCAATCCTGACCCAAGTTATTATGGAATAGTTGCTTTAAGCGGCTGGTCTGGCGCAAGAGTTACTACTTTATGGAATCCTTCAACAGTGCGCGACTCCGCTTATGAATGGATGTCCACTTTCCTAGATGAAGCAATTACTACAAATGGGGATTATAGAACCTTTGTTGGTTGCGGTCCTTATGATTTTGATGTTAGTGAATCAATACGGGTTGGTTTTGCTTATGTTGCAGGTGTTGACCTGACTTCACTGCAGGATGCATCTACAGCAGCACAGTTTAGTTGGAATAATTTTGTCATACCTGTGGAATTAACTTCTTTTACAGGTTCTAGTTTTGATGGTAATGTAATTCTCAACTGGACAACAGCAACTGAAATAAATAACAAGATTTTTAATGTAGAAAGAAGAAAAGAGAATTCGGATTTTGTGACCGTTGGATTCGTTGAGGGAAAGGGAACAACGACTGAGAGACAAGAATATTCTTACATTGACAGATATGTTACAGCAGGTAAATACTTCTACAGATTAAAACAAATTGATTTTGATGGAACATTTGAATACTCAAATGAAATTGAAGTTGATGCAACAACATTGTTATCTTTTTCTTTAGAACAGAATTATCCTAACCCATTTAATCCTTCAACAAAGATCACTTATTCAATTCCTGATAAATCTTTTGTCACCCTAAAAGTATTTGACCCATTAGGAAGGGAAATATCTCAGTTAGTAAATGAAGAAAAAGAAGCAGGGAAATATGAAATAGAATTTGATGCTAATAATTTATCAAGCGGAGTATATTTCTATAAAATAGAAGCCGTACCTATCGGTAGGCAGGCAGGAGATTTTGTTGAAACTAAGAAGATGATTCTGCTGAGGTGATTTTATTTATGAGAGGCTCACTTCCAAAGTGAGTCTCATTTTTTATAAATGTTATTACATTCTTAAAAGTTACTTTTTAAACAGAATTTATATATTTCCAATAACATGTGATGCTACATCTTTAGCTTTTTCTATAGCTTCACCTGACTCTCTTGTTCCAAGAAGTGTTATTATTAAATAATAATTATCTCCCTTGAAAACGTGTAATTGATTTCCTCCCCAGAATGCAACTTCTCCTATCCCCTCAATATTTGTTACTTCAATGCCTGATTGTTTAAATGAGTTCCTTACATTTTGTATAGTTGTATGATATTCATCTTTAAATGGTGTGAACCGGATATAAACACTTAAAAATATTTTTGCATCTTCATTATCAGATTCGAAAGAACATTCCGAAAATGAAGCTGTGTTTGCATCTCCTTTTTGGCTTCTTCCTTTTTTGGGATCTTTCATTTTTATATCAAAAATCTTTTCAACTTCCTCCTTATCAAGAAATGAACAAGCATCAATTTCTTTAGGTTCGACAATTACTTTTTTCTCGTCTTGTTTTGTTGATTCAGTTTTTTCCTCACCACAGGAGAAAAAGATAAATGGTGCAAGAAAAAAAAAGATCGGTAGTAATATTTTCATATTATCCTTTTTGATTGTATAGTTTGAAAAAGAATCTTATTCCATGGTCTTAAAATATAAATTATAAATTATCACCGCTTTAGCGGGATTCCGCCAAGCGGAAAAAATTGAGTTCTGAAAATGGGATAATAAAATCATTTTGAAAAACTTTCGAGCTTTTCTATATACCAACCGGGGAAACCATACTCTTTTGCAGGTTGAACAATTCTATCTATATAATTTTTTTCAGCAGGTCTCTCTTCCATATTATGACAGATATAACAAAGTGCTGAAACCCATTTATCACCCAAAGTCTGAACCAAAACAGCTTCAGGCTGATATAATTCATTAAAAACTTTTTCTGCATGAGAATAAAGCCTTTTTAATTCTTCATGATCAAGCTGAGTTAAAATTCCATAAACACAATCTTTTGCAGATTTAAAAAGATTAGCATAAGGTTTTATTACAATATCGAAACCGGGTAATCTTGCAGCTTCCCAGTTTTCAAGATAAATGTTTACCTCATTCAATACTTTTAAATTAATATATGAACCATAAAAGAAGGTAAAAACTTTGTACATCATTCGTCTCTGTTTACTGTTTCAGGCGAAAATGCAGGTAAGCAGACAGCAATATATTCTGCCCCTTCCGGTTTTGGAGTACTGTACTGTATCCATTCTCCTTTTTTAGTGATAACTGCTTCGCCTTCTTTTAAGATGATCTCATCTTTTTCGGTTTTTATGTGGAGTTCACCTTTTAAAACAATTGTGTATTCATCAAACTCAGGTTTTTGTCCCGGTTCAATCCAGCCAGCGGGACTTTTCATTCTTGCAATGCTTACTTCATTTGTCCTGGAATTTATTCTTCCAATAAACTCCTCAATTATCTTTGGTTTATTTCCTGCTGCTTTTATGATTGATGGAGATTTAATTTTAAGAGGCATATAGTTTCCTTATTTATTAACTGATGTTATGCATAAATTCGTAATCTTAACCTGCCCGCCGTAAAACTTTGGCAGGCGGGTCATACTCGTAATCATAATCCCGCCAGGACCGGGACAGGTCGGATTTAATCGAGTACGATTACGATTTAAGATTACGAGTAAGAACTTTTTCTGCGTAACGTGAGTTATTAATAAAAATCATTTTGAAAAACTAATTCTATAAATAACACCTGCATGATCATCAGATACTAAAAGAGAACCATCAGGCATAACAAGAAGATCGACAGGTCTTCCGGAAACAGCATCTCCCTGAAGCCATCCTTCAGCAAATGGTTCATAGCTTACAGCTTCATTTCCTTCTAATTTTACTAATGTAATTCTGTATCCGATTTTTCTA
>JAUSIA010000027.1 GCA_030648225.1 Ignavibacteria bacterium
CGGAGAAAAATTATTTGGTACTTATCCATTTTTCAAAGCGGCTTTTTTAGGAGGCGGGAATAATTTAAGAGGTTATAACCGGGAGCGTTTTTCAGGAGACGCGTCTTTATTCAGTCAGGCTGAATTAAGATTTTATCTTACAGATATAAAACTAATTATTAATGGCAGGTTTGGATTTTTTGGATTTGCCGAAACAGGAAGAGTTTTTGTTGAGCACGATCCGCCGCGGCGGACTGAAAAATGGCATCCATCTTACGGCGGCGGATTTTGGATATCTTATCTTAACAGAACTGTAAATTTAAATATTGCGGCAGCTAACTCTGAGGAAACCCTGGTATTTTATTTTTTAACAAGATTTATGTTTTAATGAATCGAGAAACCTTCGAGGTTTTCATGCTTTTAACGCTATGATAACCTCGAAGGTTAGTGCTCAAATAAATTGTTTGAATTGCCACGACCTTTAGGTCGTGGAATAAAATTAACCTGGGCTTATTGGCTTTAGCCACATAGGGATTTAATTTGGTTAAAGCCTGAATATGAGCGATCCATTGGCTCCACGACTTAAAAGTCGTGGCTATTGATGATTCCTGAAGTGCGATATAAAAAATTAAACTAAAGATGTCTTTAACTCCTGGTACAAAAAATAAACTTAAGACTGTTTTAATTGTTACTCTTGCAGGTATAATAATCGGAATAGTCTTTGCAAACCTTGCTTTTGGATTTACATTTTACAGGATAATAAAAGGTACTTTGATTGGTGCTTTAATTGCATCCTTAAGCAGTTCTGCAGAAATGTTTCTCTTCCCCAAAAAATTAAAAAGGTTAAGCTTCATTTCTGAATTAATTGTTCGTTCATTTTTTTACATTGCAATAATTTCCGTTTCAACACTTCTTGTTGTTGTTATACATGAAAGCCTTGAAGATGAAATGAGTTTTGTTGAAGCTTTGTTTGGCAGAGATGTAAGCAATTTCCTGCAAACAGATTTCAAATACGTTTTTGCATTTGCCATCTTTGGCAGCTTATTGATGAATTTTATCTCACAGATTAACAGGATTTTGGGTAAAGGCGTATTGATAAATACAATTCTTGGAAAATACAGGCGACCTATTTCTGAGGAAAGAATTTTTATGTTCCTCGACATTAAATCCGCAACAACTCTTGGTGAAAAGCTTGGTGCAAAAACCTACAGCAGCTTTCTTCAGGATTTCTTTTTTGATATAACCGACCCGATTATTGAAACCTCCGGAGTTATTTATCAATATGTTGGTGATGAAGTTGTTTTAACCTGGAAAGCCAAAAAAGGAATGAAAAATAATAACTGCATAAATTGTTTCTTTAAGATTAGAAGAAAGATACAAGAGAATAAAAATTTCTATTTAAAAAAATACGGGATTGTTCCGGAATTTAAAGCAGGATTACATATTGGAGAAGCAATAGTAACCGAAGTCGGAGATTTAAAGAAAGAAATAGTTTTTCATGGTGATGTGTTGAATACTACTTCAAGAATTCAATCCCAATGCAACCAGCTTAACCAGCAGCTTCTTATTTCGGATGCAGTTTTTAATAAGCTTGCAGAGAAAAATGGTTTTGATTTTTTAAGTATGGGAAAATATAAGCTGAGAGGTAAGGAAGAAGAGGTTGAGTTGTTTGGGGTAAATGTAATCTTAGGTAAATAACTTACAAACTAAAAAGCTACGTGTAGAATAGTCGTATTATCATATGATTTAGAACATTTTAACTTATAATTAATTTAATAGCTTTCACCCCAAGAAAAGGATTTTGCCAGTTAATCTCATAGATAAATAAAATAATTGTATGATACTGTTTAATAAATATAAGATTAACTGGCATTTATTATTTTCACGTCTACCGATATTTATATTTTCCATCAGCTTATTACTCTTTACTATTTGGCCCTGGTTAACAGGTTCGGCAAAATCTTCCCGCACTATCGTTGTATATGGGTTCAGCATATTAGCAGAGGTTATGAATCAGGGTATCTTTCCGGCATTTAGTTCTGAATGGGAAGATTCAACTGGTGAAAAAGTTAATTTTATTTCATCATTTGCCGGTTCAGGTACAATTACTAATCAAATTATTATGGGTGTTCCGGCTGAGGTTGCAATTTTAAGTTTAGAGCTTGATGCAATGCGCTTATTAGATAAGAATGTTTTAACTGATAGTTCCTGGAAAGATTTACCAAATAAAGGAGTGCTGAATTTAACACCATTTATTTTTTTGGTTCGACCCGGTAATCCGAAAAATATAAAAGATTTTTCTGATCTTGGACGCGGCGGAATTGGAATTGTTCATCCTGACCCTCTTACTTCCGGTGGTGCTCAATGGGCAATTTTAGCAGAGTATGGTTCAGCAAGCCTGAATGGAAATAAATCAAATGCATATTCTCAGTTACTTGCAATATGGAAAAATGTGGTTGCCCAGGCGGCATCTGCAAGAGCAGCAAGAACACAATTTGAAAATGGATTTGGCGATGTTCTTGTTACTTATGAGCAGGAAGCTTTGTTTGATAAATCAAGAGGTCGTTTAATTGCAGATATAATTTATCCAAAAAGCACAATTCTAAGCGAGCACACTGTTGTTGTGGTTTCCAAAAATATTTCCGATAAACAAAAAGAATTAGTTGATGCATTTATTAATTTTTTATGGTCTGAAACTGCGCAGCGAATTTTTGTTAAATTTGGTTTCAGAAGTATAAATGAAGATTTGAATGATAACAAACAGTTTGGAAAAATTGAAAAGCCATTCATGGTTGAAGATCTTGGCGGATGGACTAAAGCTAAGAAAGAAATAATTGAAGATATCTGGAAAGCAAAAGTATTAGAGGAAATAAAAAAGTGAGACTCTTAAAAAAAGATAAGATGAAAAATAAAACCTGGCTTCCTGTTTCTCTTTTATTATTAGTTTTACTTCCGCTTATTTTAATGCCTCTTTCAGCAATATTTATTTTTGCCGGCAGCGGCGGCTTAGAAAATTTTTTAACAGTAATATCTTCTGAGGAAGCTCAATTTGCTTTACGGTTTTCTGTAATTGTAGCTTTTGCAACAACTTTAATCAACGGTGTTCTTGGAACTTATGCTGCGTATGTTCTTTCGAAATATAAATTTCGTGGAAGCCAGACTTTAAATATTATCGTTAACCTGCCGGTAGCTATTCCAACCGTGGTTGTTGGAACTTCTTTACTTTTACTTTGGGGTCCAATAGGGTTGCTGGGAAAATATTTAGATCCATTGGGCTTTCAACCAATGTTTGCGCCTGCCGGTGTTATTCTTGCCCATATATTTGTTACCTTCCCTTATATGCTTGGTGCTGTTAAACCGGTACTTGATGAACTTGAGGCTTCATATGAAGAAGCAGCTTATACCATAGGGGCTAATCGCTTGCAGACTTTCAGGTTTGTAATATTTCCTGCATTAAAAGGGGGTCTCTTTACAGGCGGACTTTTAACCTTTGCTCATTCATTGGGTGAATTTGGTGCTACTGTTTTAGTTAGCGGCAATTTAAGTCTGCGTACAC
>JAUSIA010000031.1 GCA_030648225.1 Ignavibacteria bacterium
TCATGAACCTTGTTCTTTTCCCATCACATGCAGCTATTGATCCCGGACAAAGGGGAAAATTTTTTGGAGCCGTAGTTAAAAGATTCCTTATAATTGTATGGGTTAGTGTTGTTGTTCTATTACTTACTGGACTTTATAAAACTCCTTCATCTATGCTGTTCAATCCTGAATCAAGGTTTGGTTTCTGGCTTACGGTAAAGCATGCAGCTATTCTTTTAATGATATTTTTTGGACTCATGGTCACTTTCGTAGTCTTCCCGAAACTGCGTAAGCTTGCCCCAAAACCCGGTGAACAGCCCTCAGCAGAATTTGTTAAAGCACAGAAGAATATGTCTTTAATAGCGCGTACAAATATGATTCTCGGAATTATAGTTCTCTTTTGTGTTTCTATGATGCAGTATTATTGAAATGATGAATTGTGAATTTTGAATGTTGAGAACTAATCCGCATATCCGGAAGGTAGGTGATTCATTCACTCAAAGTTTAACCATTTAGCATTTAACATTAATAATTTTACTCTTTCCATTTACCAGAAAAATTATTAAACTATCTCTCAATTCCTGATTCAGTAAAACTTTAAATCATTCATAAATAAAAAAGGAGATGTGCTATGAAAAAACATTTTGTGTTTGCTGTGGTTTTTGGTTTAGTATTCCTGTTAACTGTAAATATCCATTCACAGGATACAGGGAAGAAAGTAAAAATGAAAAGGTTCCTTGTTGAAAGAACCTTCCCGGAAGGATTGATAATTCCGATTAATGAAGAGGGAAGTGAAATTTGTTTAAATGTTGTTTCAACTAATGCTGAAGACCAGGTAACCTGGGTGCATTCCTATGTTACTACAGATAAGAAAAAAACCTTCTGTATTTATGATGCCCCTTCACCTGAAGCCATTATGAAAGCTGGTAAAAATAATAAATTGCCTGTGGATAGAATAACAGAGGTTAGTGTACTCGATCCATATTTTTATAAGTGAGAATTTCTTTATTAAGAGATGACATCTTTTTCTACCATATAAGCTGCAAAAGATGTCATCTCAGGATAATTCTTGAATTAACGCTGCTCATCATTCCTTATATGTTTTTACTCACCCTATTATTCTGCAACATTGACTTTAGAACTATTTATACTACTTTCTAAGAGAAATAATATTTATGAAAGTGAGGAAGAAATGTTTAAGATATTATTTAGGATAAGGAACATTAAATTGTTAGGAATAATAATTATATTATTTTCAGTTTCTCTTTCTGCACAGGATACAACTAATCAGAATGGTGAAAAAGAGAAAATTATTAAAGAATACCAGGAAATAAGCGGCAGGCTTATGGATCTGCAAAAGCAGGCTCTCTCCGACCTTGAAATTGCAAAACAAGCTGAAGTATTTTCACAGAATCTTGAAGCAGAAATGGTAAGGCAGGATTCTTCTATTAAACAAAAGCTTAATAGAAGAGATGAAATTGTCGATAGTTATGAAAAGGGTGGTGATGAAGTTGAAATGTTAAAGCTGCAGCAGGAATTCCAGGGTATTACCCAGCAGCTTATGATTCATCAGCAAAAAGTTATGGAAAATAATAATGAGATTAGAGAGGAAGGAAAAAATCTTGAGGAAGCACTGTTTGAAAAAATGAAAGAACTTGATCCCGAAGTTCCTAAACTTGTTGCAAGGCTGGAGACTTTGGGTAACCAGATACGAGGATTAGAAGAGGATAGAAAATTATGATTTTACAGAGATGACATCTTTTTCGCTATAGCCGGACAAGTTGAAAGATGTCATCTCTCAATTTAATCTTTATTTAAAAACCAATTGCCTCGTAGTTCTGTCACCCAGGATTTCTCTAATATCATTTCTTGCAACTGCACTTTTTTGCTGATCTTCTTCACTGCCAAATAATCGTTCACGTATATTATCCATTTTTTCAAACAGTCCATCAAATGCAGCCATATTTTTATATTCAATCATTAACATAAGATTCCAGTCATCCTGATTAGAAGCCTGTGAAGATAGAACCATATAATTAAGAATAAGTCCTTCCTTCTTTGCTTCAACTTTTCTCCACCCGTTGCTTAAGTTGGTCATATAATCATTAAAGTAGGGAAGCTTTGTTCTAACATAAGAAATATCCCACACACTACCTTCAGTGAATGATCTTTCTTGTGCGGATAGATTTTCTGTTAGGAACAATGTTGAAAATAAAATAACTACTAAGAATATTTTTAAGAACTTCATACTATCTCCTTTTTTCTTAAATTGTCAATTGCAAATTTTATTTCCCAGACTTTTTTATTTAGTTCCGTTCAGAACTTCATGGTAAATCTCATCGGAGTGAATACCGGTGAAATATTTATTACGTGCTTTATTATAAGCTTCTCTTTCTTTCGGTGTTTTCCATGCTTCATTGAAGAGTTCAGTATTTCTCTCATCAACCTTAGGAATATCTTCCCAGTTCTTTGCTTCGGTAATTGCTATAAAATCCCTGTTATCGTGTCCATACCAATGAACAATAATTTTATAACTTAAAATATATTCATTTTTCTTAATGACTTTATCAGTATAGACTTTGATCAAAGAGTCAAGCTCACCGATTGAACCATTAGCCGGAAATGAAAATTGTTGCTTATTAACATGGAATACATTTCCCAAATTCTGTATTTGCTGCTGTGCAAAAGCCAGACCAGATAAAAAGAAAATGGAAAAGAACAGGGTAAGCAAACTAATATGGAAATAAGTTTTCATAACAGAACCTCCTTTATTTTTTTTGTAGATTAAAAGTTTTTTTATTAAAATTTTTAAGGGAAATAAGTTTGAGTGTAACGCTAATGAAAAAGATAGAAATAAGCAATAAAAATTAAAGATTTAGGGACATTTTAGAGAAGAATTTATTGTAAAAAAAAGGCATTTTTATCTCTCAGAATAAAGGATGTCATCTCAAAATTTCTTTTGATTGCTTCACTCGATTAAAGTCGGTATCGCAAGACAATTTCTTTTCTTTTGATACAGCCTCTGTTATCTTTTTAATAATGATAAGCTACGCTCGATCCAACCCAGGTTTTATTTTTGTTGAAATCAACTCCCATCATTTTGCCTTTACTCATTCTGATAAGGTTATTTACAAGAGTTGGCTTGCCAGAAACAGGCCATAAAAACATCATTCTTATTTCAACTTTAGAAGGTTCGTCGGGAGTTTTAATCAGAGGTGCATATTCAATTTTTTCCTGTAGGATATAATTTTTATTGTCTGAAATCTTATCAAGCATTTGTTTAGTTAAGTCAACTTCAACACCGAGCCCTGCAAAAGAGAAGAGTGGTTTTAAAACAAATTTAGAAAGATCGTCCGGATATTTTTTAAGCTCATTAAGAAAGTAACATTGAGGGACATATTTCCCTTTAAGAAGAGGCAGAGAAATCTTGCTTATCTTTATAAACCAGCCTGGATGACCAGCCCATTCTACATCAAGCTTATCATCAAAACTAAAATTATATTTTATATTTTTTCTTTCAATCTCATCAAGAATAACACGGTTATAAATTTTTTTTATGGAAATCTCTTTACCATTCTTATTATAAAATAATTTGTTGCCTCTTTTTTTAATTGATGAAATATCAACAGTATTAATCCCTATCATCTCTTCGGTTGCAGCAAAGTCAATTCTCGTTTTCTGTTTCTCAGGTTCTATTTCAAGAAGGATTACACTTTCAGGATCATTATCTCCTACAATAATCTTTTTCAGCAGCTTAATATAACTCTTCTCATCATAACCGCTGAAATAACTTGTGAGGTTTCCGGGAATATCAAAATGTTTCTTTAAAATTTTTGAGAAAAAACTCTGATAGGCATAAAGTGAGGGAAAACCCTGAAGCTCAATAAGCTTTGGTATGAAAGAACCTTCTTTACTTTTACAAATAGCAAAATCAAGCTGAAGAAAAACAGGATGTTCTTCTTCACCATTTACTTTTTTTGAGGATGGAATAATTTCATTGGTTCTTCTTTTAAAAGATGCGGAAGATATTTGAGAGGTCAGACCATCACAAGCTTTTAAAAGTTCATTATAAAATTCCTCTGATAAGAATAAAGGTGTTTCAGAAACGCGAAAATCAGTTGGGTATTTAAGAGCAGTATCAAGCTCATTAATGAAATTGCGATATTTCTCTTCTGTGAATTCTGTGTTAAATTTCTTTCTGAGTTCGGGGATCATAAACTTTTTATTTTAAATTCTTTCGTAGCACAGACTATCAGTCTGTGCTGCTATTATTTATAAAACTATATAGTCCGGATGGCAAAATGTATATTTCCAATCATGCCAATTTTTTACTAAGCCTGCATTGACAGGATTTAACAAAATATACCTGATAATAAAAAATAATTCTTTCTCATCCCTGATCAATCTGTCGAAACTTTCATCCTGCCAGAATTTACCTTGTCGACTAAGAATAGAGTTACATTTAATTGCAGAAATCCCTTTAATTGACTGCATTATTTTACTTATACTTTTGTTCCCAGGAAGTAATTCAAAAATAACATGAATATGATTAGGCATAATGCAAAAGCAAATTAATTTATATTCTGTACCATCTGCAAAGTGAAGGGTAAATTTACATATCTCAGCAAGTTCTTCCTTCATAAGATAGTCTATTCCATATTCACCAGATTCCATTAATGCATCATATTTAGATAAAAGAATGCTAAACTTTTCAAAATCCCACTCATTTGGAGTTAATCTAATACTAAGAAGTTTTTCTTTTGGAATTGAATTAAAAAGCCGATAAGTAATAAAATATTGACCCTCTGAAAAATATAAGTGAGGTAGATTTCTTTTATGAAATGATTTTTCCATGTTCAAAATTCGTATACACTGAATATTAGCCCGTGCGTTATTTTTTCAAATATTAATAGGGCACAGACTGATAGTCTGTGCTACGATTTTTTACATTTAGTCCGAGTTGAGATCCTTTATTGCTTCTTTAAGAAATGAAGGCAGCACTGTTTTTCTTGTCAGCTTAATTTTATCCGGCTGCTTAAGCAGATTTATCATCTCATTATATTTTTCTTCATTGTAATTTTCCACGATGTGTTTCTTCCTTTCAGGTTGGCTGAAATGATACATCATACTTTCCGGGTCAGCTTCCGGGTGAAACTGAGTACCTGCAATTTCTTTGGAGAGCCTTACAGCCATTAGCGCCGGGTGACTATTCTCAATTGTTTCTTTCTCTACAGCGAGTATTTCAGCTCCAAGCTCTTTAATTTTTTTTTCATCAGGATTTACGACCTGGTATTTTCTGAAATCTGCAGCATAGAAAGGATCTGGCAGCTTTTTTAATAAAATATCATCAGAACCTTCCTTTGTTCTTTTAAAAGGAAAGATACCAAACGATTCCTGTTTTCTCTTTGTTACATCGCCAAACTTAAAGAAACGCCCCATCATCTGGAATGAATGGCATATAAAAAAGAAATATTTCTTTTTATTTCCTGAAGTTTGGTTATAGTTCCATACACTATCAATAAGATTAAAATACTTTTTCTCCCATTCTTTTCCCTCATCTTCAAAAGGGCTCCCGGGTCCACCGGATGAAATGTAAATATCGTAATCTATTCCCGGTACATCACCTTTATAACGGGATTCATAAACATCATATTTAATTTTAGAATCGCTAAAATTATTTGAATCTGTAACGATTTCTTTAATACAACGCATTCCTTCATTCTTTTCATTATTGTAGAGATCGATAATAGCTACTTTTACTTTTTTTTCTTTCATATCCTTTTGCTTTATTGAAGTTTTTTAGAGATTCTTTCGTCGTCCTTTCGGACTCCTCAGAATGACACTGCTGAATTATAACCCATAATGCGTTTCATCAATGATATAATCAACAACATTTTTTGTATCATAAGATTGTTCCCAAATTGCAAGCTGTCTGTCGGCTCCTGTTCCCATCTCAAAAATTTTATGAATATTCTTTAACTCTTCCCGCGAACCAAGATCATCAACAACTTCATCAACAAATTCAAGCAGCTCATTAACAAGATCAATGCAGGGAACTTCCTCTTTTTTCCCAAAATCAATCAGCTTGCCTTCTATTCCATATCTCGCGGCGCGCCACTTATTTTCTGCAATCAAAGCTCTCCTGTAAAGCCTGAATCCAAGATTTTGCTTTAGCAGCTTATGAAGCTTTGCAACAACAGCCTGCATTATTGCTGCGAGTGCAATTGTTTCATCAACCCGCATTGGAATATCACAAATCCTGAACTCAAGTGTATTGAAAACAGGATGTGCACGAATATCCCACCAGATTTTTTTTGCATTATCAATACAGTTTGTTTTTATAAGAAGATTAATGTAGTTATCATATTCAGCAATACTGTTAAAATAATCCGGGATTCCCGTTCTGGGAAACCTGTCAAACACTTTACTTCGGTATGATTTGAATCCGGTATTCCTTCCAAGCCAGAAAGGAGAGTTAGTTGAAAGAGCAAAAATGTGCGGCAGAAAATATCTTGCTGCATTCATTATATGAAGAGCAGTTTCCCTGTCATCAACTCCAATATGAACATGCAAACCAAAAATTAAATTGGCACGTGCAACCTGCTGCATATCTGTTACAATTGCCTTGTACCTGGGATGAGCAGTAATCCTCTGGTCTTTCCAATGTGAAAATGGATGAGTACCTGATGCAGCAATTCTTAGTCCTTTACTTTTAGCAAGGTTTGCAAGATTACGTCTTAGTTTTGTAACCTGTTCCCGTGTTTCAGTAATATCTTTGCAGATATCCGTTCCCATTTCCACAACAGACTGATGCATTTCAGGTTTAACATTTTCTGCAAGAAGCATTTTTCCATCTTCAAGAATCTGCTGGATATGAGAACGAAGCTCACGTGTTTCAGGATCAATTATCTGAAATTCTTCCTCAACTCCGATTGTGAAAAGTTTTGATTCAGACATACTGGTTAACCATTTATTAATTAAAGAGGTTCATTGTTAGCAAATGATTTTATAAACTTACCCCATGTTAAATTGTTCTGATTTTTTCTGTGAGACTTTGCCCGCCTTACTGCCATATTTGCTGCAGACTCAACAATCCATTCAAAATTTTCCTGACCCACGGAGTTAACATCAGCATCGGGTGCAGGATTGCAGAAATCAATTGCATAAGGAACACCATCACGGACTGCAAGCTCAACAGTATTAAAATCATAACCGAGATAATTATTAATCTTAAGAACGGTATCCCTTATCTTATCAAGAAATTTTCTTTCAAATTGTTTTGGGTTTCTTACATACCGTAAATGATGAGGCTGTTTCGGATCATACTGCATTATATGAACATCCTGCCTGTCCAAACAATAACATCTGAAATACTCGGTAAAAATAATTTCTTCCTGAAGCATCATTACAAGCTGTCCTGTTTCATTATATGCTTTAAAAAATTCATCAGGGGTATTCAGCTTATAAACATTTTTCCATCCGCCACCGGCAAATGGTTTAAAATAAGCAGGGAATCCTACATAATTAAATATTGCTTCCCAGTTCATAGGATAGGATAAATTACGGAAAGATTTTTCATTTGTATCTGGCGGATGCTGGTTTGAAGGAAGCAATACTGTTTTAGGAACGGCAACTCCTATTGTTACTGCCAAAGCATTATTAAAAAATTTTTCATCTGCACTCCACCAGAAAGGATTATTCATTACTGCAGTTCCTGTAAGAGCGGCATTCTTAAGAAAACCTCTGTAGAATGGAACATCCTGGGAAATTCTATCAATTATTACATCATATCCAATCGGTTCTCCCTGAACAACTTTATCTATCTTTACAAACTCAGCGTTTATTCCATCATCTTTTTTAGAATTAACTCTTTCAACAAAAGCAGGTGGAAAAGTAGTCTCCTGACCGAAAAGTATTCCAATCTTTTTCATTTATAACCCTTAAATTTTCAATTAGAGTTTTTTAATTATTAAACTTCAGTAAAGATTTTCAAAGGTGTGAAGTTTTTGAGTGCAAATAATAATTGAATGGAATTAGATTGTCAAATGTTATCTTCTATCTTTTCAAAATATTGGGGGAACATTTCTCTCAACCAGTGCCAGTCATGCCCTATCCGGGAACGTACATCAAGCCAGAAAGAAATTCCTTTTGAGTTAAGAATTTTTGACATATTTAAATTTTCCTGAAGACAAATGTCCTCTATCACTGGCATGTTTTGTAAATTCTAATACATCGTTTACAATAAGGGATTCGAAACAAGCATCTCAAATTCTCTGCTTAAGTACTCAGAATACCATTTAAAATATCTTTCCTGCAATAATGGATCCACGTTTTATTTTTGAGGCGACAATATAAAAAAAAACCTGTTTATCTCAATAAAGGTATAGAGGTATAAGGTATAATTTCTTCGTTCACAAATCTTGTGTAAATAAAAAGAAATATAGAAAAAGATTGTTAACAATATAGATATAGAACTCCTCTGGAGTTCAGGTTTTTTTTTCTTACAAACATGAAACTCCTAAGGGAGTTTAAGCCTATCTTCCGCCAGGCAGGCATAAAAAATATCGCCAACTCCATAGAAGTTGAATGTTTGTAGAAGAAGGACTCCGTTAGGAGTACAATGTAAATGACAGGTAAACGTTCTTTGGTTCCGGCTCGTCCGGTATATGGTATAAGGTATAAGTGATAATCTTAATCATCTTTATGAATTAATAACTTACATTACACATTTAATCGTAATCATAACCTGGCATAGCCAAAACTGCGAAACCTCCGAGGTTTCTGAAACCTCGGAGGTTTTTGTTTCCGATGATTACGATTAAGGGTAAGATTTAACTAATAAAAAAAATTGACTATTTATAAAACCTTATCGTATATTTACGATAAGCGATAAGGAAAAATAAATGGCAATTTCAAAAACAGAAAAGTTTACAAAGACAGAAAATAAAATTTCGGATTGGGCAAAAGCTTTATCTCACCCTGCAAGAATAAAAATACTTAAAATACTTGCCCAGAAGAATCTTTGTATGTGCGGAGATATTGTTGACCTAATGCCTCTGGCACAGGCAACAGTTTCTCAGCATTTGAAAGAACTAAAGCGAGTGGGATTTATTAAAGGAGAGATTGAAGGTCCCAAAATCTGTTATTGCCTGGATTATTCGGTTTTAAATGAAGCGAAAAATAAAATAAATGAATTTCTTAATTCAATAATAATTCAATAATCAATTGAGGTACTAAAATGGAAAACACAGAACTGAAAGAAGTTGTAAGAAATAAATATTCTGAAATAGCAATTGCAGCCGATAAATCAAAAGGATGCGGATGCGGGTGTTCTTCAGATAGTTCTGAATACTCAGACTTCAGTGAGAATTATAAAAAACTTGATGGGTATATTGCCGAAGCTGATCTTGGACTTGGCTGCGGTCTACCAACCGAATACGCCGGGATAAAAGAAGGTGATATTGTTGTTGATCTTGGGTCAGGTGCAGGAAATGATGTGTTTGTAGCAAGGTCATTGGTGAGTGAAAATGGAACTGTAGTTGGCATTGATTTCACAGATGCAATGTTATTAAAAGCGAATAAAAACCTTGCAAAGCTTAATTACAGAAATGTCTATTTCAAACTTGGTGATATTGAGAACCTGCCTTTGCAGGAAAATTTTGGTGATGTTGTAATCAGTAACTGTGTGCTTAATCTTGTTCCTGATAAACAAAAAGCATTTCAGGAAATTTATAGAACATTAAAACCTGGTGGGCATTTCTGTGTTTCTGATATTGTAACATCAGGAGAGCTTCCTCAAAAAATCAGAGATACAGCAGCTTTATATGCAGGTTGTATTTCAGGTGCACTTAAGCAGGAAGAGTATATTGGAATAATAACAGACTCTGGTTTTAAAGATATTGAAATAAAGAAATCAAGAATTATAAATCTTCCCGATGAATTATTGAAAGATTATTTATCTGCCGGAGATATAAAAGAATTTAGGAAAAACGGTTCAGGAATTTTTAGTATTACTGTTATTGGATATAAGAAGTAAAGAAGCTAAAGATGTCATCCCTCTTTAATGGGATGACATCTTTATAAAAATATCCAATCAGAGCTTTATAAATTCTACTCTTCTGTTTTCTGCTTTCCCTTCAGGTGAATCATTCGGTCCAACAGGTTCAGATTCTCCTTTACCATCAGTGTCAAGCTGGGAATCTGAAATACCAAATTCATTTACAAGTGCATTCTTAACAGCAGCAGCTCTCCTCTTTGATAGATCCAAATTGGATTCATCTGATCCCTCATTGTCCGTATGACCAACTACTTTTACTTTTACAGAGGAATTTTCTTTTAAGGTTGTGGAAATATCTTTTAGCGTTCCATAAGATTCTGGTTTAATTTTATCCGAGCCTGAGTCAAATAGAATTCCATGAGTAACAATTTTTCCATGGGTAATTAAATCATTTCTTGTATCCGGCTGTCCCTGTGCAATTCTAATATCTTTAATCAATATTGAATAATCATTATTAGTATCCCAGTACCATGTTCTGATATCCAGATGATTAATATTTATACCGGATTGTAATATTCTCGGAAGGTCCATAACTTTCTTTTCATTCAAATATACTCTGAGCCTTTGTTTGTTGAATGCAAATGAGAGATGATTTAACTCTCCATCCTTAAAAGCTTTGATATCTGTATTGTTAGGGCTG
>JAUSIA010000043.1 GCA_030648225.1 Ignavibacteria bacterium
TAAGACTCAAGGTCAAGTATCCGCGCAGCTTCATTCACTCTCTCTTTTATCCCTTCCTTGTTCATTTTTCTGAGCTTTAACCCAAAAGCCATATTTTCATAAACAGTCATATGAGGATATAGTGCATAGTTCTGAAAAACCATTGCAATGTCCCTGTCTTTCGGAGGGACATCATTAACTCTTTTACCATTGATAAAGAGATCCCCAGAGGTTATCTCCTCAAGCCCTGCTATCATTCTTAAAGTTGAGGATTTTCCACAGCCTGAAGGACCAACCAGCACGACAAATTCTTTATCTTCAATTCGGATGTTAACATTTTCAACAGCAATGTTTCCACCATCATATACTTTTGTTACATTTTTTAGTTCTACATCAGCCATATATTATCTCGCTCTTTCTAGTTTTATAATTCTTCCACCTGTTATCCATTCAACTACATAAATATTATTTTTGTTATCCACAGCCAAATCATGGGGGCTGTTAAACTTACCTTCCTTAATTAATTCCTTCGGATGGTTAGGCCATCCATGTATATCACAAGTTGATTCATTTCTTCCTAAATATGTAATCAGTTTGTCATTCTCATCAAGCACCGCAAGTCGTGCACAAAGCTCAGGAATATAAAGCAAATTATCTTTTACAACTCCACCGCAAGGGCAGCCGAATATATTTTCACCAAAACTTCTTTTATAATTTCCTTCAGGATCGTATACCTGGAATCTTTTATTGCCCCTGTCGGCAATATATAATTCCGGTTCAGATTTTCTTATGTCAAAAAAGATCGAGTGAGGACAATTAAAAGCACCCGCTTTTCCCTCTTCTCCATTAATACTATTAATATAAATTCCTTCTTTATTAAACCTGTGAATGAAGTTTGATCCATAGCCATCAGTTATCCAGATATCTCCATTGCCTCCAAACCTCTCCTCAAAAACTGAAACCCATGTTGGTGAATAGTCTTTTTCTTCATAGAGTTTTATTCTGGGTTTTTCAATTCTTAATAAAGTTTTTCCATCAATTGATGTTTTTACAACCTCACCTGAATACTGATCTGTAAGCCAGAGATATTCAGTCCCGTTCCCTTCAGTTAAAGTCATTCCGTGTGCACAACTAAAACGATTTCCCCAGGAGTTAATTAATTTTCCATTCGAATTAAAAATAAGAACAGCAGGATCAGCCTGGTTGAAGACAGCGATGTTTCCATTTTTTAAAACCACAACTCCATGAGTTCTTCCGTTTTCTCTTCCACTCCTCGTATCAGGAATTTTAGCCCAGTCTTCTGTCCACTCATACCTGAAATCTCCTTCACCTATTATCATTTTTATCCTTTATTTCTTATTATTAATTGATTGAAGAAGTTTATTTGATTTATCAGCAGCTTCATCAAGTGCACTCTTTACATCAGCATTTCCAATAATTACTTTCTCAATGGCTTCAGCAATATTCTGATTTATTTCAACACGAAAAAAATCTATTGGAGCTCTTGCATGACTTATTTCTATCTGATCAACAAAAGATTTCATTGCAGGATCACGTTCGAGGAATTTTTTATACTTAGGAAGTTCAAGAACTGATCTTCTCACCGGAAGATAACCTGATTCCTCAGAAAATTTTGCCTGCACATCCGGACGTAATATCCATTTAATAAATTTCCATGCTTCTCCAGGATGTTGACTTTGTTTGAAAATCGCAAGATGTTCTCCTGCCATATAAGTTGCTCTTTTAACAGGGCCTGAGGGAAGATAAGTTATACCCCAATCAAAATTTTTTATATCTCTGAACTCAGGTAAATCCCATGGACCATCCATTATCATTGCAACGGTACCGGAAACAAAACCTAAATCATGAGTGAGTGTAAAATTATAAAACTTCTCTCCTTCAAAAATTTTTTTCCAGAAAGAAAGAGCCTGCACGCCCGCCTCATTGTTGTATAAATCTTTTGTCTGTCCTTTATTTATTTCTTCACCTCCAGCCTGCCATAGAAAAGGGGTCCACTGCAGAACCATCCATACACTCAAAGGCCCTGATGCAGGAAAAGCAGGAATATAAAATCCATATTGATCAATCTTTCCGTCACCATCTTTATCTTTCGTTAACTTCATTGCATAATCATAAAGTTCATTCCAGTCCTTAGGTGGTTTTTCGGGATCAAGTCCTGCTTCTTTGAATTTATTTTTATTATAGATCAATGCAAGTGTCGTAGCTTCCATAGGCATAGCATATAAAGTATCCCGCCATTTTGCAGATTGAAGGGACTGAGGAAAAATATCATTCATCTCTTCTTTACTTAACCCATCAGTTCCATTAATAAAATGATCCATCTTATAAATTGCATCTGCTTCCACAAGCTTATGCAGAAAATCCGAATGTAGCCATGAAATATCCGGAGCCGTATTGCTCTGAATCGCTGTAACTAATTTTTGAATTAAAGGGTCACCGCTGGGAACATATTGTGCAACTATTTTAACATTCGGGTTTTCCTTTTCATACCATTCAACTAGATTATTAAAAGAAGGAATTGTTCTTGAAACAAAGCTGTGCCAGAAAGTAATGGTTATTTTCCCATCGGTATTCTCCGGTTTATCGGAACAACTGAAAAAGAATACTATAACTGCTAATAAGAGGAGAAAAAAAAATTTCATTTAAAAACCGAGAAATAATCTTTAAAGAATTTTTCGGGATTAACTTTGACGGCGACTTCATGTTTTCCTTTTGAATCAGGCTTCCACTTTGTTAATCCTCTCTCTTTTTGTTTCTCAAGTTCGATTTCAACAAAACCTTTTTCGTATTCGCAAACTGTTTTATTGAAAACTGCAATTGCAGCAGAGGATCATGGAAAGTTACAAGATCCCATTCTTCAAACCAT
>JAUSIA010000046.1 GCA_030648225.1 Ignavibacteria bacterium
AAGGTTCGAGATATTGGCTGCAGTTTGCAGGTATGCCGGACACTCTGGTTTATAATCTCAACTATGATACCTTAGATTACAATGATGATTACCAAAGTCGTGCTGAATATGGAAATTATCTTTATGGAGCTCCATATGGACCCAGTAAGGATAGAAGTACAAAAGGGCTTGGGATTCCTATTGATCTTTCACTCGCATTTCATACAGATGCGGGAATTACTAAGAATGATACAACAGTCGGGACACTTTCCATATACAGTGTTGAGACAATTGATAAGTTTTTAACTTTTCCCGATAGCGTTTCAAGATATGCAAACCGTGATCTGGCTGATATTGTACAAACACAAGTTGTTGAGGATATAAGAGCAA
This sequence comes from Ignavibacteria bacterium, assembly GCA_030648225.1. GTDB lineage: Bacteria > Bacteroidota > Ignavibacteria > Ignavibacteriales > Ignavibacteriaceae > RBG-16-34-14. The sequence continues at coordinate 370 of JAUSIA010000046.1, forward strand.
AGTATGATCCTGTTTGGAACAGAAGATTTTTATGGGATGCAAAATACAGCGAAGCGACCCGTCCTAATTTTCCTTCTCTTCTTCTCGAACTTCTTTCGCACCAGAATTTCCTTGATACAAAATTTGCTCTCGATCCGCGGTTCAGGTTTGATGCCTCAAGATCAATCTACAAAGGAATTTTAAAATTTCTTTCAGCACAATATGGATTTGATTATATAGTTCAGCCATTACCTGTAACTCACTTCTCTGCAGAAATAAAAGAAGAGAAGAATATCATTCTAAAATGGAAACCTCAAAGCGATCCTATGGAACCAACAGCTTTACCTGATAAATACATCGTTTATACAAGAATGGATGATGGAGGTTTTGATAATGGCCAGATAACTGCTACACCGGAGTTTACGGTTTTTGATATTAAACCGGGTTTTATTTATAGTTTTAAAGTAGCTGCTGTTAATGCGGGAGGAGAAAGTTTCCCATCTGAAATTCTTTCTGTCTGTATTTCAGATAATAATAAAGAACCTGTTTTGATAATCAATGGGTTCGATAGGATTTGTGCGGCTGCTTCTATAGAAACTGAAAACTTCACAGGGTTTCTGGATAATATTGATGCTGGTGTTCCGGATAAATTTGATATTAGTTATACTGGCTCCCAATATAATTTTGACCCCGGTTCTAAATGGATAACAGATGATGACCCGGGTCATGGCGCAAGTCATTCCGATTACGAGACAAAAATTCTAGCAGGCAATAGTTTTGATTATCCTTATCTCCATGGAAAATCAATAAAAAAAAATGATTATTCATTTGTTTCCTGCGGTGATGAAGCAGTTTGGGATAGTCTGATTGATATTTCAAAATACAAACTTATAGATTTAATATTAGGAGAAGAGAAAGAAACTCACTGGCAAAAACCTGCTGGCGATTCAATCAATGGAACTCAGTTTAAAACTTTCCCCGGTAAATTTCAGAAAGTAATTGAGGGATATTTAAAATCCGGAGGAAATATTTTTATATCAGGTTCTTATGTTGGGACTGATCTTTTCTCAAATGCATCTCCTGATTCAGGTGATATAAGATTTGCAAAGAATATCCTGAAATTTAAATGGAGTAATGGTTATGCAGATAAATTAGGTAAGGTATATTCGATACCTTCATCTTTTACTGAAGATAGTTTGTCTATAAACTATAATACTGAATTGAATGATAGAATATATGCAGTTGAAGCACCCGATGCATTATATCCTTTTGATGGAAGTGAAACTATTCTGAGATATTCTGAAAATCATTTTGGCGCAGGTGTGGGGTATAAAAAAGATTATGGAGTAATTGTTTTAGGATTTCCGTTTGAAACAATCCTGAAGGAAGATGAGCGGAATCAACTAATGAATCTTGTAATAAAGTATTTTGGATTGTGAGTAATTATTATATCTTTATAACAATTATTTTAATTATTCAATATTGATAAAAAGTTTTTACGATAAAGAAACTGAAAAACTTTATATTACAGGAAAGACGGCAAGATTTCCTAATTCAATAATAAAAGCTTCTTTAAGAAAACTTGATTATTTAAATGCGGCTGTTTCATTAAATGATTTAACAGTACCTCCCGGAAACAGACTGGAGACCTTAAAAGGGGATTTAAAGGGTAAATACAGTATTAGGATTAATGATCAATATAGAATTATTTTTAAATTTGAAAAATCAAATGCATATGAAGTTGAAATATCTGATTATCATAAATAGAGGTGGTAATGTTTAAAATAGAAAGGAAACCGGTTCATCCGGGAGAAATACTTAAAGAAGAATTTTTAAATCCATTTGGTATTTCCCAAACTCAGCTTGCACATGATTTGGATACTTCAGTTAAAACTATTAATGAGTTAATTAATGAAAAAAGAAATCTAAGTTCAGAACTTGCTTTAAAGCTATCAAGATATTTTGGAACATCGGCTGAATTATGGCTTAACCTGCAGAATCAATTTGATATTTACCGGATATTGAAACATAAGGGGAAAGAAATTAGTAAAGTTCGTCCCTTAAAAGCATCAGCATAGATGGTAGCACAGAATTCATTCTGTGCTTTGTAGTTATATGCACAGGATAAATCCTGTGCTAGGATAATCCAATTCCAGGAGAATCATTTAAAACAAGCTTTCCATCAACAACTTCAGTTCCTTTATAAGGATCATTTTTGATAAGGAGATTTCCATCCAGGTCTGCCCAATCAACCATTGGTGATAATTGAGAGGCAGCAGAAATTGCACAGGATGTTTCAGTCATACAGCCAAGCATGACTTTCATATCGAGTGAACGTGCAAGCA
>JAUSIA010000051.1 GCA_030648225.1 Ignavibacteria bacterium
TTAACTAATAAAATAAATACGGAGGAATGACTTGTTGAATTTAATTTTAATGGCGCCAACTGATGGCGGTGGTGGCAGCCTGGTAAGCACTTTGATAATGTTTGGTGCAATCTTTTTAATCTTTTATTTTATGATAATAAGACCTCAGCGGAAGCGTGCTAAAGAAAGAGAAAAGCTTTTATCTAACATTGAAAAAGGAGATAAGGTAATTACAAGTGGTGGTTTGCACGGTATTATTGCAGGTTTGGATGAGAAAACTGTCCTTCTTGCAATATCCGAAAATGTTAAAGTAAAAGTTGAACGCTCTGCAATTTCTACTGTTTTATCTTCTAAAGAAGTTAAATCTTAATTATTAAAAAATATCCGGATACAAAAATGTTTTGTAAAGTTGAAGAAGCAATCGAAGAAATAAAAAATGGTAAGATCATTATTGTTGTAGATGATGAGGAGAGGGAAAATGAAGGGGATTTTGTTTGTGCCGCTGAATATGTTACTCCCGATATTGTAAACTTTATGGTTACCCATGGAAAGGGAATGCTTTGTGTTGCCCTTCATGGAAAGAGACTGGATGAATTAGGACTTCCTCTTATGGTTGATCAGAATTCTGCCCTTCATGGAACACAGTTCACAGTTACCATAGATGCAATTGAAGGAACCACAACCGGTATTTCTGCTGTAGACAGAGCTTTAACTATAAAAAAGATTATTGATAAGAACTCCAAAGCCGCTGATTTTGCAAGACCGGGTCATATATTTCCGTTAAGAGCTTTTAACGAAGGTGTTTTAAGAAGAGCAGGACATACTGAGGCTGCAGTTGATTTATGCAAGCTTGCAAGTCTTCAACCGGCAGGAGTTTTATGTGAGATACTTGCCGAAAATGGTGAGATGGCAAGAATTCCTGAGCTGATTAAAATTGCTGAGATGTTTGGACTCAAGATTATTACCGTAAAAGATATTATAAGCCACAGATTGAAAAAAGAAAGGCTCATAAATAAAATTACTGATGTAAATTTTCCAACAAAGCATGGGAAATTCAAATTATATTTATATCAAAGTACTCTTGACAGAAAAAAGCAGGTTGCTTTGGTTAAAGGAACTATAAAGCCAAACGAGCCTGTTCTTGTAAGAATGCATTCGGAATGTTTAACAGGAGATGTATTTCATTCTTTAAGATGCGACTGCCATGATCAGCTTAATACTGCTTTGGATATGATTGAAGAAGAAGGAACTGGTGTTCTTGTTTATATGAGGCAGGAGGGAAGAGGAATCGGCTTAACAAATAAGATACTTGCCTACAAGCTCCAGGAGGAAGGCAAAGATACTGTTGAAGCCAATGAGTTTTTAGGATTTAAAGCTGATGTCCGTGATTATGGTATCGGTGCTCAAATCCTTCTTGATCTTGGTGTGAGAAAAATAAGACTCTTAACAAATAATCCTAAAAAAGTTGTCGGGCTGCAAGGCTACGGACTTGAAATTGTTGAACGTGTCCCGATCGAAATATCTCCCAACTCAGATAACGAGCGCTACCTGAAAACAAAAAGAGATAAGCTTGGGCATTTGATATTGCAATAACCTTGCACAGACCAAAACTGTTCAAGTTCAAGAGTAAGTTCGAGTTTTTTTTCGTACTCTTAATCTTACTCCTATAAATAAAAAAGATTACGATTATGAGTATGATTAAGATTAAGAAGTTTTTAAGGATTATATCATTTATAAATAAATTTATAAAGGGGCAGTAATTTGAAAAGAATATTTTTTAGTCTGCTGTCATTACTCTTTCTGAATCCTTTCATCATTTCCCAAAATAAAAAAGTTTACTATGCCGAGATTGACGATGAGATTGATCTTGGTATGGCTCCTTACATAAGCAGGGTTGTTAAGGAAGCTAATGACGCAAATGCCAATGCAATAATTTTCAGGATAAATACCTTTGGCGGCAGAGTTGATGCTGCAACTCAAATTAAAGATGCAATCCTTTCAAGTGATATTCTTACAATTGCTTTTATTAATAACCGGGCTATTTCCGCAGGAGCTTTAATTGCTTTATCCTGCAATAAGATTGTAATGGTTCCGGGAAGTTCCATAGGAGCTGCCACAGTTGTTGGTCAGACGGGAGAGAAGCTTAGTGAAAAATATCAATCTTATATGAGATCTGAAATGCGTTCTACTGCTGAACGAAATGGAAGAAGAACAGATATTGCACAAGGTATGGTTGATGAGAGAATTGTTGTTGAAGGTCTGGATGATAGTACAACACTAATAACTCTAACTTCTATAGAAGCAATTAAATATGGAATGGCAGATACATCAGTAAATGATCTGAATGAAGTTCTTGCTGCTTTTAATCTGAAAGGTGCTCAGATAATCTCAGTTCATTCAAATTGGGCTGAAGATGTTGTTAAGTTTCTTAATAATCCTATTGTTTCTACAATTCTTATTATGATTGGATTTTTTGGTTTAATGGCTGAAATTAAAACACCCGGCTGGGGTTTGCCAGGTACTGCAGGACTTATTGCGCTAGCTCTCTTCTTTGGTTCATCTTATATACTTGAACTTGCTTCAATAGTTGAGATACTTTTATTTATTGCGGGAATAATTTTAATTGCAGTTGAAATTTTTGTAATTCCCGGTTTTGGAGTTGCAGGTATCAGTGGAATAATCTTGATCTTAGCTTCACTCTTCCTTGCTTTAACCGGCGGACTGGAATTTTTTGATTATGATATTATTGGAACAGCAATTATCCAGCTTGCAGTTGCCTTAACAGGGGCTTTTGTCTTAATACTGCTGTTTGCAAAGTTCCTGCCTAAGAGCACTCTGTTTAACAGGCTTGTTCTTGCAGAAGAAGAAACTGCAGATAAAGGATTTGTTTCTTATCCTTCTGAAAAAGAATTAATAGGAACGGAAGGTGTAGCTTTAACGGATCTGAGACCAGCCGGTTCTGCAGAAATTAATAATACCAGGTATGATGTTGTTGCTGACTGGCAGTATATTGAAAGAGGAAAGAAGGTAAAAGTAATCCGTGTTGAAGGAATAAAAGTGGTGGTTAGGGAAGTTACTTAGATTATGAGGAATAGAGGTATAAGGTATAAGGTATAAGGTATAAGGTATAAGTGTATAAGTGTATATGGAATCTCGACCATTTATTTTTTATACCTTATACCCTATACCTTTATACCTTAAAGCAATTCTACAATATTAGTATATTCCATTACATCCGAACGTGAACCTT
>JAUSIA010000056.1 GCA_030648225.1 Ignavibacteria bacterium
TAGAGCAGCAAAGCACCATTCTTTTTTAAAAGATGATTAGTAACTGCTTTCATTGCTTCATGCTGTTTTTGTTCATCAGCTATTTCACTGATAACAGACCATGTTTGAGCATTTAAGAATATCTTACCTTCTTCATTATCCCTGCTTCCGATTTTTTCACCATTATCTTTTGTGGCTCTGAAAAACCATTCTCCATCCCAGGCATATTTATCAAATGCATTCTTTAATTCATCAGCTTTGAATGAATATTTTTCTGCAAGCTTTTGTTCTCCTGCTCTTTCACAGACAGAAGAAAATTTCCTGAGGATTAAATAGAAAAACTCAGCCAGCCATATTGATTCACCCTTCATTTCAAGTCCAACTGCACTAAGTCCATCATTCCAGTCACCGGCACCAATTAAAGGAAGACCTCTTTCACTAAACCTAACAAGCACCCTTTCAATAGCTGCAACAGAAAGATTGAAAAGTGAATCTCTTTTATTCGGATTATCATAATAAGGTTCTTTTATCGAGAGGATTTCATAATTGTCAGTTTCATCAAGATATTGAATTATGGTGAATGGCAGCCAAAGGAGGTCATCAGTCATTTTAGTTTCAAGTCCTGTTTCAGTAATCGGGTGCCACCAATGTAGAACAGTTCCGTCTTCTTTCTGATGCTGAGCATGGAGACGGATTTGTTTTTCTGTTAATGAAGGATCTATAGGAAGGAATACAAGGCTATCCTGCAGCTGATCTCTGAAACCATAAGCACCACTTTGCTGATAATAAGCTGTTCTTCCCCACAACCTTCCGGAAATAGTCTGATACCTCAGCCATTTATTTACAAGAATATTCATCCCATCATCAGGTGTATCAATTATCATCGAATCAAACCTCTTAAGCCATGAGTTTCTAACTTCTTCAAGTGCTTCATCAACTTTTTCTTGCTGCTGAAATTTTTTAAGTGATGAAGATATATCAGACTTTTCAGCCATAGACTGATGAGCCTTCGGATCAGATTTTGATATCCCCATAAAAAAACTAAAATAATCTGTAGAATTATCATTAAGATTACAATCTATTCTGATGGTACCAATAGAATCATTCCATTTCCCTGTTTTCTTAGAAAGTTTTTTTGAAACAACTCCCACAGGGTTTTCCAGAGAACCATATTGCCCAATAAATGTTTCTTTATCACCTTCATAATCTGTTATTTTCTTGCTAGACGAAATGAATCCTAAATAAGGATACTCAATATTCCAATGTCCTCTGTCACCCAGAGGTATTTCCCACAAACGTTTTGTTGCTGTCATTGCATTCAGTTTAGTATCAAAGTCAGTTTCAATAAAAGTTTTATGGAATTCTCTATGATGATCTGCTGAAGAACCAAGACACCACTCAAAGTAAGAGTAGAAAGAAAGGTTTATTTCTTTACCAGTTTTATTCTCAACTTTAAAATTCCATATTTCAAGGGATTCATTTAGCGGGATGAATACAGTAAGATTTATTTTTACATTTTTGTATTCAGAAAAGAATTGAGCATATCCAAAACCAAACCTGCATTCAAAGTCAGTGAGTTCTGTTTTTGCAGGCATCCAGGTTGGAGACCAAACTTCATTTGTTTCATTATTTTTTATATAGAAGTATTTACCCCAATTATCAAGAATGAGATCCTGATGCCATCGGTTCAGTCTGTTAAATTCAGAATGAGTTTCCCAACTGAATCCGCCTCCCGATTGTGAAATGACCAAACCATAACTACCATTTGAAATAACATTAACCCAGGGTTTGGGAGTTTTGCAGGTACTAATTACATACTCATTTCCATCTTCAGTAAAATGCCCATACTTCGTCGCGAATTTTTTCATATCAACCCGATAATTATCAGTAATTAAATAATCTTTCATGTCTGCCTGGCTGTTCAACATGAACCTCTTATAACTAATTGAGTGGAGATCTTTACTACAGGATGTGAAGAACCATTCCTCCCCTGAATCTTTTTCATTAAAATTTCTGCAGCAGTTTTTCCAACCTCTTCAATTTGTACACGTACGGTTGTTAAACCCGGAGATAAATATTTCGCAACAAAAATGTCATCAAAGCCGGCAATACCTATATCTTCAGGAATTTTAATTCCTGCTTTTGATGCAGCATCATAACACCCCAGAGCCATCATATCATTAGCAGCAAAAATTATTTGGGGTTTGGTCTTCATTTTCAAAAGTTCGTTACAAGCTGATTCACCGGTTTCCCTGGTAAAATCACCTTTTATAATCCAGGAGTTATTAATAGCTAAATTGTGTTTGCGGCAAGCATCCAGAAAACCCCGTTTTCTTAATAAAGCATCATCGTTATCCAATGGTCCTGAAATGTGAGCTATCTTTGTAAATCCCTTTTTAACAATCAGGTATTCAGTTATATCAAAAGCACCCTGGTAATTATCAATAGAAACAGCATCATATTTCCCCGTTTCATTATGACCAGAAATCATAACGATGGGTATCTTACTTTGGTCGAGTATCTCTTTAATATTATTATTTAGCGAAGATACCAGAAGAATCATTCCACCAACAATTCCATTTTGCATAAAAGTAAGAATTGATTCATCCAGAGTTCTATATTTATGAGAACTGGCAACCAATGTATAGTAACCATGAGTATAAGTTACCTCATCCACACCTTTTATAATTTCAGTGAAAAATTCATCTGAGCTTTCCGGAAGGAGTAAACCTATAACATTTGATTTTTTCTTTACAAAGTTCCTGGCAAGAATATTAGGTTTGTAATTGAGTTCCTTCGAAACACGCAAAACAATATCTCTTGTTTTCTCAGTCACTCTTTGATCATTATTGAGCACCCGGGATACTGTAGCTATTGAAACCTTTGCTCTCTTTGCAATCTCTTTTATAGTCGGTGTCAAAGAAAATCCTATAAATTTTAAAAGAGTAAAGGCACTCTGAAAAAATTCAGAGTGCCTTACAACTTTTATTTAAGCAAAGTCATTTTCCGTGTAATAACAGATGCTATTCCGTTATCGCCAGTTGCAGATAACGAATAGATATAGATACCTGAAGAAAGATTAGAAGCATCAACTGTATAACTATATGGTCCCTTTTCAAGGTTACCTTGAACAAGCGTCATAACTTTCTGTCCAACCAGATTGTAAATCTCAAGAGAAACATTTGATTTACTAGGTAATGCGAAAGATATATTTGTTACCGGGTTAAAAGGATTAGGATAATTCTGATTTAAAACCAGACTAACCGGAAGAGATGCACCAAGATTAATAATATCGGAGAATGAATAATTACCGTCAAAATCTATTTGTTTTAATCTGTAGGAATATTCTGTACGAGAAGAAATATTTTTATCTACGAAACTATAATTTGTAGCTTCAGTTGAAGTTCCTTTCCCTTGAACAAATCCAACTGTAACAAAATTTCCGCCTTCAGAACTTCTTTGTATTTCAAAACCATTATTATTAACCTCAGTCGCTGTAGTCCAATTTAATTTAACAGCTTGCCCCACATAGGAACCTGTAAATGAGGTTAATTCAACCGGGACAGTAACATTCGACATTATTAATTCTCTGTAAATGCCTCCCCACTCACTACCCCACCATTGTTTGTAGTAATTTCCATTTGGTCCCCAAGGATCCTGTGAACCGGAACTATAATTATCAGGATCAAAGACATTTATCAATAATGTAACTGTAGCTAAAGGATCTGAAAATCCAAGTTGATCCAGATGAATAACTACCTCACATGTATAACCGTTATCAACATCTGTTGAATCAAAAATTGTGGTTCCCGGAAGAGGATAACCAACACCCTCAGTTACACCAGCCGGTGCATTAGTTTCAAATACGAACTGCGGAGTGCTTCCGACATAGCTTTTGATTTCATACTCATTAGCTCCTGAAGCATTTTTTATTTTCATAAATAAACCATCGCCTTCCCAATCAAACTGACAAACCTGATGATCATCTGAGTTAAGTGATATGTAAAGATCAAAACCTGATCTTAAGAATTTTACATTACAGGTGGATATATCGGTATAAGGTGGTTTTACTTCAATGCCGCTTGTTGGAGTATTTGAGTTACCTGATGGGGCTCCATCTTTCTTAAACATAAGATGGGGGACATCAATCGTCCAGGAAGATTCACTTAGTATTCCATCTAGAGTTATTGCTACATTTGTAACATAAACAGGTAATGATAATGGATCTTGAACTGCCTGAGATAATACAGGCGTTGTAGAAAGAGCAAACAAAACAATTGAAAGAAGCAGTAAGTATTTTACTTTTTGCATAACACCTCCGTTGTGTTGTTTATTAAATGATTAATGAGGATGTGAAGATTCTATTATATATAACAAAGGAAGAACAAAATTTTAAAGAACGTCATTTTTCTTTAATGTAAACGTTTACATTGACGAATTTTAATTTATCTTTTAAATTTCAAAAAGTCAATAGTTTTCTTTAAAAACTTTAATAATTGTAATACCAAGATAGAAATGTCATAGATTCGCCAAAATAGAAATGTCAGTAAAATAGTAGGAACTTGAGGTTCTCAAAAAAATGGAGAAACCTCAAATGAATGGAGTACTGACATTGAGCAAAAAAGAAATTGATCGGCTAATGATACTAGCCCAAATTGAAGAGAATAAAATATCTGTTTTGGAAGCATCGGATATTTTGAAACTAAGCCAGAGACAGATTTACCGGATATTGAAAAGAATAAAAGCAGAAGGATCAAAAGGATTGAAAGAAAAAGTAATTGGTATCTACAGGAAGCAGTATACAGATTATGGCCCATCTCTGTATTCTGAAATGTTAACAGAATATCATAACATCTCACTAAGCAAGAGACTGTAAGACAGAGGCTAAGGCAGAATTCAATAACAACACAAATAAGAAAAAAGAGGCCACACAGAAGAAAAAGAGAAAGGAGAAGCTGCTATGGGAAGTTGCTTCAGTTTGACGGAAGCTATCACGATTGGTTTGAGGGACGAGGAGCAGAGTGTTGTCTGATAAATTGCGTAGATGATGCTACAGGAAATGTATATTGAAATTTGCATTATCAGAGAACACTCAGGATGTAGTGATGACAATGTGGGAATATGTAAAAAACAATGGCATACCAAGAAGCATATATGCAGACAGAGCCAGTGTTTACTATGCTGAAGTCAAGCTAACCGATTTTGGACGAGCAATGAAGGAGTTAGGAGTAGAGATTATATTTGCAAAGTCTCCCCGCAAAAGGAAGAGTGGAACGATTTAACAGAACACTCCAGGATCGTTTAATAAAAGCTTTAAGAAGGGAAGGTATATCTAACATAGCTGAAGCAAATGAATATCTTCAGAAAAAATTTATAAAGGCTATAATGAAAAGGAGAATTAGAAGGTGAAGCTAATTGGAGTTTGAATAATGAGAGATAATTACACTGTTATTATACTTGATATTATACAGCTCATAAAAAAATATTAACAGTACAGGTATATATTCAAAAACAATAACCAAAGGATAA
>JAUSIA010000062.1 GCA_030648225.1 Ignavibacteria bacterium
CCAAGTGCAACAGCAATAGGGGAATCTTTCCCATGGTGGGAAATGAGTGTGAGTGAAAGGATGAAGTAAGCAATCCGTTGCGAATAGCAAAACTACACCATAAAGAGCTACAGGTAAAGATGCAAAGTTATTCTCACCCACCCAGCCTGTAACGAATGGAGTTAATGATAACCAGAACAAAAGATGAAGATTTGCCTAAAGGATACGTCCATTAACCCGTTTTACAGGTGCAGCAGAGGATGATGGTTGTTCCAGTAAATACCCAAAAAACAAAACTGAGTATGTAACTGAGAAATACAGGTAGTAATGGACGCAAAGATTTAAAATCAATTCCATGCGGCACTTTCATTTCCAACACCATTATTGTAATGATAATTGCAAGCACACCGTTACTGAATGCTTCCATTCTTCCTTTACTCATTTTATTATTCCTTGCTAATTATTCCTGAGGTTATTAAAAAAATTCATTCTGTTGTTCTTTTTTAATTGATATCATTATGTCATCCCTAAAGGGATTTTGATTCTTTGTTAGATACCCTTTGCTATAAATATTTCATCCCTAACGGGATTTGCAATTCTTCACCCCAGAGGGATGACATATTTATAGAAAAATGGACAAAAAATAAATAGAATCCCGTTAGGGATGACATATAAAAATCATTAGTTATAAAAACAATATTTCAGTCCCAAATAGTCAGCTTAACTCCTTTTGGTAATGTTTCTCTGAAAGTTTTAAGCAATTTAACAACTTCATCTTTCTTGTCATTATTAAGAAGATAAAATGAAACCATATACCTGGAAGGAGAAAGTTTTATCTTACCAAGAGAAAGCTCTGCAGCTTTATACCAGCTCCCGGGTATTTTATCGAACCAGTCATCATAGATAATAGCAAGTTCAACGTTATGCCTCCTGGAAAGTGTGTCAATCCAATCCGTTTTATCATTTATCCTCCGGTAGTTCAATGCCTCCGGTGAAGCGAGCCCGATTAAATCAAGAACATAATTATTATTTCTGTAAGAAACATACCCAAGATCATTTACAGCGACAGGTTTTTTATAATACTCGGTTATAAACCTGTGCATCTGGTATTGCTGCTCATAAATATTATTGGATGCAACCGGGATAGTAATGATATTAAATATATAATAGTAAGAAAACAAGATTGTAATAATTGAGGCAAGTGCTGCTGTCTTAAAAAAGCTATTTTGAGCTATTACTTTTATCAGCCATTCCCTGGATAAGAAAAGGAAAGTTAAAACCGAAGCCGTCCAGATATAAACCATATATCTGCCATGTTTACATATCAGCAAATGCAGCAGTATTGCCAAAGCAAAACATCCAGCCAGAAGTCTTTCCTCCTTATTTCTTTTTCTTGATAATGCTAAGTAAGATAAGACGAATACTCCAACTAATAACAAGCTGCATCTCGGATTAAAAATATTGGTCTTAAAATTTTCCAGGATTGAATTAATGCTACCCGATGAAACAACAGATGATTTTTGAAAAACTGATAATGGTAAAGGCTCAAGCTCAAGATTTAAAAGAAAAACAGAAAAGCTGGCTGTCAATGCTGTAATGAAAATGAAAATAAGTACAGCTTGCTTTTTATATCCGGCGAAGTAAAGAAAAATTAATGAAGCAAAAGAAAGAGCCAGGTTTTCATACCGAACTAATGGAGCAATAATTATGGCAGCTAATAACCATTTTGAAATATACTTCTGCTGTATTGCGGTAATTAACCCCCAGATTATCAGAACAGTAAAAAATATCTGGATCGTATGTTCCATTCCACTGAATAGGGAGCCGATTAAATTTGCTGCAGGAATTAATAATATCAGAAAAAGGAGAGCAATCTTATTAAACTTAGAACTGCCAGAACTTTCCTTGAGGAATATTTCTTTTTTTAATAAAAAAAATATGAACATTGTTCCTATAGCTGATAAAGTATTAACAATTAGAGGCATTAAATAACTTATGCTTAAGCCGGTAAAAGGTGCAAGAATAAGTGGCCAGAGTATGCTTGATGAAGGGGATGAATATTCCTGCAGGTTTACACCATAATGCCCTTTCAAAATGTTTTCTGCCAATGCAAGATGAATATATGCATCATCCGTTGTGTAAACTATTAGTCCCGAGTTTAGAATTAATATCGTAATTACTTCAGCAAGCAGAATTACAATAAAAAGAAGAAAAGGAATAAAAAATATTTTTTTTTCTTCAGGAGAGATTAAGGAGATTAGCTTCATAGCTCAATAAAATTCTTTAATAATTTCAAACCCGCGTCACCCGATTTTTCAGGGTGGAACTGAACACCATAATAATTTCCTGTTTCAACTGAAGCAGAAAAGGCGGTTTTGTTATCTGCAACGGAAGTTGTATAAATATTTATTGGCAGGCAGTAAGAATGATCAAAGTAAAATTTTTCACCTGATTCTATACCATTAAAGATCTTACTTTTAATTTTAATTTCGATACTATTCAATCCAATGTTGGGAACTTTAGAAATCTCAGAATCAAATTTTTCTATAGAGCCGGGGAATATTCCGAGTCCGCCAATATTTCCCTCTTTTATATGATCAGCCATCAACTGCATGCCAACATCAATTCCGAGAATAGGTTTTTTGCAGACACGCAGCATAGTAAATAGATTATTTTTGTGAAGCTGTTTAACAGCAAAAGATATATCCCCTTCTCCGGGGAAAATTATCTTTGCAGATTTTAATATATCATATTCCTTATTAGTTATAATATAATCATACTTTAAAGCAGAAAGAGCTTTTGCTACGGGTTCAACAGCAGGTGCACCATAATCAATAATTGCAATCATTATAAGCCATTCAAAAAAAATAAATAATAAATATTCCTCAAATGAAGATTAAGGTTAACTTTAAACTTATTAAAAGAAGAGTATTTATTTAAGTGATTAATTTTGCTTTAAAAAGAATAAACCCCCTGCTAATCCAGGATTTCATAATATTAAAAGATTCCTCAATTCGGTTGGAATGAATGTAACTAAGAATGTTAACCTTTATTTTCCTCTTTCATACTTACCCATTAGCTGAGCTTCTGCAAGAATATGCCCTTCCATAGATTTCAATAAATCTCTTTTACCTGCACCTGCTTTTAATTGAACTTCACTATCAAGTGCATAAAATTTGAAATAGTATCTGTGAGTTCCGGAAGGTGGGCACGGGCCACCGTAATCACTGTCACCCATATGATTTGTCCCCTGGTTTGTTCCTTCAGGTAAGTTTTTGGAAGTTGTTCCTTCAGGCAGCTTTGTAATACCTGAAGGTATATTATAAACTACCCAATGAACAAAAGTGCCGCTGGGTGCATCAGGGTCATCAACTATTAAAGCAAATGTTTTTGTCTTGTTTGGGAAATCACTCCAGCTTAATTGTGGAGAAACGTTTTCACCATCGCACGTAAATTTTGAAGGGATTTTCTCACCTTCCTTAAATCCTGAACTTTGAATTTTCATTTCATTCCTTTGTGAATAAATAAAATTAACATTACCAGGTTAAGATAAAAAACAAAAGCCAGATTGATGTATGCTTAATCATAAGAACTTCATCCGGAATTACAATAGATTTTAGTTCAAAATACCAATTAACGGATTAATTTGGAAGGAGAAATAAATGGGGAGTAAGTTGATCGCTTTATCATATTTTGATTTTTAATAACTAATTCTGCTTTCTTTGTTTTTGCTTCTCCGCTTGTTATTTGTTTGTACCTTTTATCAACTTCATCTTTCCAAATTTCATCTGCATTGTCAATATTTTCGGAATCAATACTCTCGAGAAGCTTATAAGAAAGCGTCGCTCGTTCTTTTAACGGTAAATGCAGTGCAGCTTTTTCTATTTCGCTTATTTTCATTTTCAACTCATTTTTTATTTTAATCCAATATTATTAAATGTCTTACAAAATGCAATCATAATAAAATTAATAAAACATATTTTCTTTAATTCTTTATATACAATTGGCAGGACTTCATTTAAGGCAGATGAATTTCCATTGCTAAGATTGTTTAATAATTCTGTAAACCCGGCAGATTTTTATGACATTTTTTATTTATGGAAGTTGATTCAAAATACCCACCTGCCTCCCGCAGGCAGGCTTGCTCACTTGTCCTTGAACTTGCCTGCAGCAGTCAGGCCTGCTCTCTAAATCCTCCTTCTGAATCCCTGCCCTCTTACTTCATGAACATTATTTATAATTACAAAGGTTCAGGATCAATTTCTTTAATAAGTTCTGTTAAAGTGCCAAGCTCTCTTAAAGTAACAATTGTTACAATTACATCACGATCAATATTTTTATATAAACCTCGTGATTTAATTGCAGTAGCACCGCGGCTTATTTTGTAAATAATTTTATCTGCAATTTCTTGGTTTTTATCTGAAATAATATAAACCGCACGAGCATAGTCAAAGCCGTCAATAATTGCATCAATAATTCTTGCGGAAATAAAGAGAAGAAAAAAAGCATAAAGAGTAAGAGCAAAAGCAGGGCGATCCGGCGAAAGATTTTTTATTTGGATTATGAATCCGGCTAAAGAAATAACTACAAAATCAATAATCATAATTGCCATCCAGGGTTTTACTCCAAATTGCAGGGTGTCCGAGTAAATTCATAGTTAATTATAGTTATACTTTATGGAACTTAATTTTCAGCTTTTACAGAATCAAGAATTATTAAGAAATAAATTTTTACATTAGCTCAAATGCAAATCAGTAACATTTATATATCACTTTTAAAATATGTTCTATTTATTAAATTGAATTGAACATTCAGGATTAAGTATGTCAGTTTATACAATAAAGCAAAGCAGAATAATTGCGCTTGTATTAATATTTCTATTAGGAATTTTCCTGATCTATTCACTTCATCCATTGTTTACAGCGGTGCTGGGTGCAGTTGTTCTCTATGTTTTATTCAAACCGATGTTTACTTACCTGGCAGAAAAGAGAAAATGGAATAAAGCACTTGCCTCAACAGCAGTAATACTTATAACAATAATAATAATTATTATTCCTTTTACAGGTTTAGTATGGATGATGACAGATAAGATACTTTATTTTAATGATCATCCCGAAACATTAAATAAAATAATTACCGCAATAGAAAAATTTATCGGGGAAACATTTGACCAGAACCTTGTGAAAGATACTTTGAACAAAGCAAGCGGCTGGGCTGTTGGAATATTAACCTCCTTTCTCGATACAACTTTAAGCACGCTTCTTACAATAAGTATGATGTATTTTTTCCTCTATTTTATGTTTACAAAGAATGAAGTTTTTGAATCCACATTAATAAAATATATGCCCTTCCGTGAAAAGAACAGCGAGCACTTTGCAAAAGAGTTTAAGAATATGACCTTTGCTAATACTATCGGACAAGGAATAATTGCTTTTGCACAGGCAGCTTTAATGTATGTGGGTTTTTTAATTTTCAATATCTCTGATCCTCTTTTCTGGAGTGTAATTTGTTTCTTTGTTTCATTCCTCCCTGTAATTGGTTCTGCAGCAGTTTTTGTTCCCGCAGGCGTAGTTGAAATTGCATCAGGAAATAATTTTAACGGATTTGGAATTATGATCTTTGGTTTTGTTGCTGTAGCTAATGTTGATAATCTTCTCAGGCTTTGGATTAATAAATGGCTCGGGAATATTCATCCAATAATAACTATAACGGGAATTGTAATTGGTATTCCTATCTTTGGAATACTTGGTTTGGTGTTTGGTCCTTTATTAATTTCTACTTTTATTTTACTTATAAGATTGTATGAAGCAGCTTACGCAGATAAAACTTCTGAGAAAGAAAGAGTTGTTAAAGAGAGTGAGATAGAGAATTAAGTTAAATATTTTAATTGATCATTCATCTTTTCATACTGCTTTAACGGGAAAATAAAAATTATTTCAAAAGTATCATTTTCATTGTTGCCTTATAATTACCGGCAGTTATTTTATAAAAATAAATTCCGCTTGAAAGATTTGATACATTTCCACCATAGGCGGATCCGCCATCGGCGGAAAACTCAACTTCATATTCCCCGGCAGATTGTTCTTCATTTATAAGAGTTGCTATTTCATTTCCAAGTATATCAAAAACCTTTAGTGTTACAATTCCTGTTTGTGGAATAGAATAATTTATTTTTGTTGTAGGATTAAACGGATTAGGATAATTCTGTAATAAAGAAAAACCTTTTGGTGATGAAGCATCTGTATCTTCAATTCCGGTTATCATTTCAGACAATGGTCTGCTCTTAAGACCGCCGCTTTTTATTAAGCATCTTCTTTCATTATTTTCCTTTTTTTATAAAATATCCATAACAATCCTCCGCTACCTGCAAGAGCACAAAATATTACAGGCAGCTTGTAAATTGCAACAACATCATACCGGAAAGAAGCACCGAGCGCTCCAATGGTTACTACAATAAAGGAAAGCCTAATAAGAATAATTGAAGCACCTTTATTCACAACATTTGAAATAAGAATCATCAACAGTGCTGTATGGAATATTATAAATCCGGGATACCCATTACAAACAGCAATTGAGAAATGCTAATTATAGTGATATGCCCAGACCATTACTACATGTGCAAGAATAACTGCAGAGATAGTTCGCCAAAGAAGAAATGGGATTTTTCCCCTTAAAGAGAAAAGAATAACTGTTGTCAATCCACTATAACCGATGATTGCCAGAAGAAAGGTTATGAATATGATTGTTTCTTCGCCTAACATCTATTTAAGTTATATTGAAAAAATATTAAGGCTCACTAACAACATAGCTCTCTGGTTTCTATTTATCAATAAATAATAAAGTAAAAGATGTAACTAAGAGATTCCGGCTCAAGCCCGGAATTACGGGTATAAAATAACAAGGGCGACAAGCAACTCGCCCTATGATAATAATTTTTGTAAAGCGAGATTAATCTCGCTTTACAGCTACCTCAGCTTTATGGAATTCCAACTTTCCATCATTGCCGGCTGTAACTTTTATTGTATCTCCATCTTTAAAGTTTCCCATCAGTAACTGCTGGGACAATGGGTTTGTGAGATACTTTTGTATTGTCCTTTTCAACGGCCTTGCACCGTAAGTAACATCGTATCCAAGCTTTGCAAGCCAGTCTTTGGCTTCATCATCAACATCAAGAATAATCTCTTTATCTTTAAGTAATTTCTGAACGTGCTGTATTTGTATATCAACAATTTTTCTAATTTCAGTTTTTGTTAAAGGTTTAAAGAGAATTATCTCATCAATCCTGTTTAAGAACTCGGGACGGATTGTTTTCCTTAACAAATCAACAAGCCTGTATCTTAAATCTCCCATCACATTATCAATATTTTCTTCAGTAACTGCTTCAAGCTTTTCCTGGATTAAGTGAGAGCCAAGGTTCGATGTCATTATAATTATTGTGTTCTTAAAGTTTACGGTTCTTCCCTGGTTATCAGTTAATCTTCCATCATCAAGAACCTGCAGCAAAATATTAAATACATCAGGATGCGCTTTCTCAATTTCATCAAGCAGAACAACTGAGTAAGGCCTTCTGCGGACTGCTTCAGTTAATTGCCCGCCTTCTTCATAACCAA
>JAUSIA010000063.1 GCA_030648225.1 Ignavibacteria bacterium
GAGCAGCTCAAGGCCGGGCAGAACTATAACGAATTAAAAAAGACAATTACTATCAATATACTGGATTTTGACATTATTAAGTTGGATGCTTACCACAATATGAGGAGGTGCTGAAAATGGCAATAGAGAAGGAGCCAACGGTTGCTGATGCTGAAAAAGCTTATGAATACCTTTTAACAAGTGATGAACTAAGGATGCTTTCTGAGATGCGGGAAAAAGATATTCATGACGAGGTAACGAATCTGGCCGGTGCAAGGGAAGAAGGAATACAGCAAGGTGTACAACAAGGAAGCGATTATAAAGAAGAAACCATAGCTAAAAACATACTTATGAAGAATTTCACTGATCAGCAGATTATTGACATCACCGGCATATCTCCAGAGAGATTGGCAAGATTAAAGCGCGAATTAACAGAACGCCATTCTATCTGAATTAGTCTTGGAACCAACCCTTATAAAAATATATTTCATCTTTGTTATCTAATATTAAAGCTGTTTTTTTGCATGTTTACAAATGCTTTAAATCCTTTGGTATGGCTCTATGTTTACGTTCCTGTTCATAATGCCTTTCACCCTGAAGCAAGTCTTACCCATTTCATATTATATCAATAGAACTCTTCAGGAAGTTTAATATTCCGTGAGTACATTATTCCCACAAAAGATTCTCCCATTCTTCATCTTTTTTATATGGTCTATTTTCATACTCCATTTTCAGCAACCAACATATGGTTTCTCTGAGATAATAATCAACTCTTTCAGTAAGTTCATTTAAATTTGCAAATTTACTCTTACAAACTTTTTTATTAATAATAATTTCTGATTCACCATGCACAATTGAAGAACGAATATCATATACATTATCAAAAAAATTGAACACATCTTTTCTTTCGATATCTGGCAGACATTTTCTTATAACGGACGATCCATTCAACCTAAATCTATATGCCATTTCATAACGAATGGGGTTACCATTTACCGTAAGCAATATAGACTCCCATGCAATAACATAATCAATTAGTTTATCCTGATCATTATCCCTTGTCCTTCTTATGTTGTATCGCCTCATTACTCTTTCAAGCATTTCATCATTTTGCTGTCCATTATTGAGGATATTAAGTATTTCAATAAACTTCTGGGTATAATCTTTTTCAAATTTGATATCTTCAAAACCTATATTTAAATCACTTCTTGCAAATGTACAACAAGTTCCCTGAAAAAATGACTTAGACTCAATTTGTCCTAAATCAAATTTTCCCGGTAAGATTAAATAAAGAGCACTCAAAACATTTCTACAAATATTCCGAGTTTTCTCACGTGCTTTTTCTTCTGCTTTTAATAAATACATTTCTTCTTTTGGGTTAACAGGATATTTAAATCTGACTTTAATTTCAGTCTTATACTCATCTGACGGTTCGGCTTTCTCTATTTTTCTATGGTCGCGTTTTAATATTGGCTCATTAAGCTTTTGATCATTATCACAAAGTCTGACAATCTTTACTTCTTCATTAATTATAATTTCGTTTATATATGGTTCTAAGCCTAATATTCTTGCACAGCCCTCGCATTCCACTTCTTTTGCTAAAAATAAGTCTCTTAATCTCTCAAATTCTAAAAAAGCCTTTTCAGGATTGCAAAATATCTTGCTTTGATCATCTACTAATAAACTTGTTGATTTCACGAAAACCATATGAATTATTCTATCTGCTAAACCATTAGCACCTGCTATTTTTACCGCATCTTTTAAAATCGGATCATTTACTATCTGATTTTTAAGGACATTTACTTCGATGATTTCTTTTAATCTATTAAACAGTGTTATTAGGTTTCTATTTTCCTCATTCAAATGTTTAAGTCCATCCGCAACATTAGTGCCACTGACCATTTTTGATATTTTTACAATAGTTTCTTTTATCATATTTCATTTCTCCACATCTCTTATAGTCGCTCAAACTACGATTACAAAAATCAACATCAGTAATATATTACCAAAAATGATATTAATTGTCGAGAGATTGAGTTTCACAAATTTAAAATAGTATACTAATACGTATACCGGGTTATGCAGACGGCGATTCCGAAGGCATCTTGACACTAAGCCGGAATATTGCATAATGAATGTCAATTTGGGTTCATCCGCAAAACCAAGGTTTCTTCTACATAACCGGTTTTCTTCTTGTATCTGGTAGTTTTCAATTTAATGACAGGCATAATAAGTTCACACGATTAGGCGACTATTGCTCACCCCAAAAATGAGCCATCCAAACTGCTTTTGCTTTAAATTATAGATTTATACAAACATCATTCTCACCCAAAAATATCCTATTATATCACTCTTACTTACCTTTTTGCTTTCACTGTCGATCTCAACACCTTGGAAAAGCAATTCACTGATTTTCTCACGCAACTCATCATCCGGTTCTTTTTTAACAAACTCCGCAGCACATGAACGGCTCCATCTGGCTAACTGCTTATATTCTCTTGTTGCATATCTCTTGTTATATATCCAGGTCAATATTGTCATTACGTAAGCAAGATGATACTATTTAAGAAATAAACCAATGAAGCAATAATCGAATCAACTTATACTGGGAAATTAACAAATATATTTATAAAGGTTGAAATTATGGATTTCAAAGAATTACATAGAATATACCAGAAACTACTTATTGAAAATAACAACCTGAAAGACGAAATCAAAAGTTTGAAGGTTCTGCTTGGCATTGTAGAAAATCAAGTTGTACCTGATGAAAAATTATCTATTCCGTTAACCCAAGAACAGATACCTTCCGAAAATGTTTTATTTTCAAACATTAACAATAATGCTCCACCTGATGATAAAATCAGATTTTTTATTTCACTCTTTAAAGGCAGAGATGACGTTTATGCGAAACGATATGAAAACAAAAAGAATGGAAAGGCAGGGTATACTCCAGTATGTCTAAATGAGTGGGAAAAAGGTGTTTGCCAAAAACCAAAAATAAAATGCTCCTCATGCAACAATAAAAAATATGCAGTCTTAAACGAAAAAGTTATAGACAACCACCTGAGAGGAAATATTGTAGCAGGAATTTATCCCTTGTGTCTTGACGAAACCTGCAACTTTTTAGCCATTGACTTCGATGATGGACAATGGCAAAAGGATATTTCAGTACTTAGAGAAGTGTGCTCGGAATTTAATATTCCTGCTTCTATTGAACGATCTCGTTCAGGTACAGGAGCACATGTATGGTTATTCTTCGAAAGTCCAATATCAGCAGTTTTAGCCAGAAAATTTGGAAGTGCAATTCTTACCTGTTCCATGAACAAAAGACATGAAATAAAATTTGAATCTTATGATAAATTCTTTCCAAATCAGGATACCATGCCAAAAGGCAGTCTGGGAAATTTAATAGCCCTACCTTTACAAAAAGCAGCAAGGGAAAATAGAAGCAGTGTTTTTATAGATGAAGATTTCAAACCATTTGAGGATCAATGGGCTTTTTTAGCTTCCATACGAAAACTATCTGAAGAAGATGTTGAAATACTAATTTCAAAATTATGTAGCGGGAATGAACTTGGAATATTAAAAAGAGATGATGAAGAAGATCCACAAAAACCTTGGGAAATAAAAAGAGTCAGCTTGTCAAAGAATGACTTTCCTCAAACTGTTAAAATTATAAAAGCAAATATGCTTTTCATTGTAAAAAAAGGAATATCCCATAGGGCTTTAAACCATATAAAACGTCTTGCGGCTTTTAAAAATCCAGAGTTCCATAAAGCTCAAGCAATGCGCTTACCAATTAAGGATATGCCCCGAATTATTTCCTGCTCAGATGAAACTGAAGAATATGTCTGTTTGCCAAGAGGTTGTGAGGTTGATTTGAAGGCCATTTTTACTGAATTCGGGATTGCATTGGATTTCATTGATGAAACCAACCATGGTAAAAATATCAATATCGAATTTAATGGCAGTTTAAGAGATGAACAACCCATGGCATTGGATAAGTTGCTGAAGAGTGATATCGGTATACTCTGTGGGACTACCGCTTTCGGGAAAACAGTTGTAGCAATAAAGCTGATTGCTGAAAGAAAAGTAAATACACTCATTATTGTTGATAAAGTCAACTTGGTCTCTCAATGGAAGAAAAGGCTAACAGAATTCTTAACTATCAATGAAACCATACAAGATACTAATGAAGGAAAAAAGAGAGGAAGAAAAAAAGATAAAAGCATTATTGGCCAATTGGGAGCAGGGAAAAACAATTTGGGTGGAATAATCGATATAGCTATAATGCAATCATTAAATAGAATGGGTAATATTAAGGATTGCGTGAAAAACTATGGTATGGTTATTGTTGATGAATGTCATCATATTTCCGCTTTTAGTTTTGAAGAGGTACTTAAAAATTCAAATTCAAAATATGTTTATGGATTAACCGCAACTCCAACTAGAAAGGATGGGCATCATCCAATCATATTCATGCAATGTGGCCCGATCCGATATAGGGATGATGCGAAAAAACAAGCAGAACGAAGGCCTTTTGAGCATTATATTATACCAAGGTTTACATCCCTCAGGGTTCCTCCAGATAAAGAAGAAAATGACATATCAATTCAAGATCTCTATTCTCAAATTGTAGTAAATGAAATGAGAAATCAGCTTATTGTCAATGATGTGGTAAAAAGTTATAAGAACGGAAGGAATTGTGTTGTGCTAACAGAAAGGACTGCTCATGTGGAACAGCTTGCACAAAATTTAAGTCAGCAAATTCCTGATGTGATAACTCTGATAGGCAGTATGGGAACAAAGAAAACCAGGGAAGCAATGCAGCGAATAGTTGATACACCAGTTGATAAGCAATTGACTTTAGTTGCAACCGGCAGATATATAGGCGAGGGTTTTGATGAACCACGACTTGATACTCTATTCCTGGCTATGCCGATATCATGGAAAGGCACATTGCAACAGTATGCAGGAAGGTTGCACAGGCTTTATAAAAATAAGAATGAAGTACAAATATTCGATTACGTGGATATCCATATAAGAATGCTGGAGAAAATGTACAATAAAAGACTTACCGGTTATGCTTCAATTGGATATAAAGCCAAGGGAGAAGATATTGGTTCAGACAGAATCGATATTATTTTTGATAAGCAAAGCTTTATGCCGGTTTACAGCAATGATATACTAAATGCTTTAAAAGAAATTTTAATAGTTAGTCCATTTGTAACAAAAAAACGAACGCTGCAAATGTTGGAATTTCTGAGTAATGCTTTAAGTAAAAATGTTATAATTACTGTTTTTACAAGACCTGTTGATGACTTCAACGAAAAAGACAGCAATACGATGCAGAGTAATTTTGAGTTATTGAAAAGCGCGGGTATATGCATTGTTTTCAAATCCAACATCCATCAAAAATTTGCAGTCATAGATCAACGAATCGTATGGTATGGCAGTATAAATCTCCTGAGTTTTGGCAGTGCTGAGGAAAGCATTATGCGGCTTGAAAGCCCCAATATAGCATATGAATTGATAAAAAGTATCCAAAAAAGGTAATAAAATGTTAACTATTGAAGAATACATCACCCTGAGTCAAATTTAGTAAATTAAAGGCATTAGTTTCACTAGATCAAACAGAAAACCTTCTTTTCCCAACTATTATTTCTATTGGGTAAATGATTGGGTAAAATACTTTCAATACTTCAATTTACCCAGTTTAAATGTTTAAAAAAGCCTTGTATTAGTGCGACTTAAAATACTCAATCAACTTTTATTGGGTTATAAGTTATTTCCAGTTCCAATTTACCCAATCAAATACATTGCCATTGATCAATGCCCATTTAAAAGCCACCTTTGCTTCCAGTTTAGAAAATTCATTAACAATGCAAAACCCTATACCATTGGCTCCACCTGTAACTACGCAGACTTTGTTTTTAAAATTTATTTTGCACCTCGATTTTTCAAACTCAATTCTGTCTTTTATTTCGCCAACCAGCAATGGGGATTTTGGATTATAATTTTTACAATAGCAAAATCATCATCAACATAATGCTCCCTGCCTAAAAATTATCCTCTAAGAGACTTAATTGTATATTATTATCCATCTCAAGCTTTAAGCTTATGATTTACCCATTAAGAATAGCCAATTCCTCACATTTCCCTGACAAATTCATCGATGCTGTCTGCTCTTGCTGCTTCCTTCAACCATCTTCCTAATACGGCAAGATCCATCTCATGCTTTATTCTATTTTCAATCTGTAATGGCACCTCTCCAAGTTCAGATAAAAGCTCAAAGACATCCTCTATTTTACCTTCTATCTTCCCTTCTTTCTTCCCTTCTGTCTTCCCTTCTGTCTTGCCTCTCATAAGCTCTTCCTTCATTTTGTTTTTAATAGCTATCTCAGGACCATAAACCATCTTCTCCACATCCTCACTTTCATTTATTATTTTTTCAAGCTCAGCCGCCTTATCATTTGGCATATCTCTCGTCACAATATTAATTAACCATGTCATTAATAATTTAAAATCTTCACTGGTTAAGTTCTTTAGTTTTGTCACCAGAAGCTTGACTCCTGATAACAACTCGTCAAATGAAGACTTCTGAACCATGAAGAATATACCGCCTATCACATTCGCCAACTCCAAAAGCTTCTTTTCATCATATCTGTTTACATCAAACAGAATATATCTGAAGTCAAGTGCATACTCTCCAAATATTCCGCTCTTATCCAACATCTTCCTGAAGCTGCTGCATGCTGTCCAGTTATGCTTTCCATTGTATAAAACACAAGGCACTATCAACGGCAACTGGAAATCCTTTCTCTGGCCAATATTCCGCGCAGTATCTTTAAGTATCGTACTCCATGTCTCCACCATGTACTGCAAAAGCCTGAAAGGCATCTGGAAATCCACCGTACTTTGCAACTCCAGCAGGATATAAAAAAACACTTCCCTCCCGTCAAGCCAGACCTTGTAAATCAGATCCGCTTCTTTCTCTCTAAAATCCTTCGTCACAAAGGACTTGTCAATCCTCTCAACATTATCTTCGTCGATCCTGTTTACCCAGCCCTGCTCGACAAAACTTTTCAGCAGCTGCACAAAAATTCTTTTAGCGGATAAAATATATTTATATCCCTTATCATGTTTATTATTACACGCATCATATTCTGCATCAGCCTCCAGAATCCAGAACGGTTTCAATTTCACATCAAGGCTACTATTGCTGTTATTGCAGTAATTATTATCATTGCACTTATTACAGCCATTATTGTTATTACAATTATTACTATGATTGTTGCCATTTCGATTATCAGTGAAACTGTTATAATTGTTGCCATCAGAGTAATTGCTATCATTAGTATTATAGCCATCATTGTTTTTATTATCATTGCCTTCGCTGCTATTCCAGGTAACTTGCATTCCGCTCCTCCAATATAGACCATTCAAATATATTACAAAACTTCGCTAATAACGAATATTATGTATTTATCTATTACCATAATTTATGAAATCATTATACATTAACTAAGAATTTTCTGCAAGAGAGTTTTAATCTACAATATAATTTTTTCCTTATTATGCAATAAATAAGTATATCTGACTTTGTAAATATTAATGCCTGACTAAACTGTCAACCGCCTCAATCTCTTCCATACGCTTCTCGTAACGCTCCTTAAAGAACCTCCGGTTCTGTAATCAATAATATCTTTAAAATGGGTGACAAATGCCAGATTATCAAGATACACGTGGGTTCCAGTTTCAGATTTGAGTTAGTGTTTTCTATCATTCTCTTGTTGCTCCTTTTCCTGTAGTATATCAACAAAGCTATGATGTTTTTCAGTTGCTATCAATAACTCAATTTCCTTACCCAGACGCCTTTTTGAGTAATTATCAATCCTGCCTATAAAACCTGAGAGTACAATAGTTACCTTTGACCCATTAATTTCACCAATATAATATGTATCTGTTCCCTTAACTTCACTAATAGGGTGTATTATTTCTTTAATTCTTCTACAAACATCAGCTCCATTACATATAATCATTTTGGGTTTGTAAACTTCAATTTGCTTTTGCATATATACCGCAGTTTGGCGTAAAAATTTTCCAGCTGCAGTTGTAGCAAGCCTTTAAGGCATATGAACAAAAATAATTAGTCCCTACATACAAATTTTTCTCTTATTTTAAAACTTGTTCTGTAGACTTTTTTATTCTAATTCTTCGCAATCAACTCCAAAATTCGAGGGATTGTTTGTGAATTTTTTCATATCATCTTCCTGTAGCCTCACAGCAAAATTCATTTTATCAGTATTGTCAAATAAATGGCCTATTTGATCTTCAATAAATTCAAAATACCCATTATTCCCATACTGCTCTGTCCAAAGATCAATTGATTTTTCTATGCGGAGAAGGCATTTTATCGGCAATTTAAAATATCCTTTTAGCCCTTCCGTTTTTTCTAATTCATTCGATTTGTTTACAATGTCATATATCTCTCGATTTGTAAAAGGATCAAAACTTGCAAGTAAACCATTTAGAAATGCCTGATTTTCATCGTTAACAAACCTGCTGAAATCATAGTCTACCCCTCTTATATATCCATCAACTTTTAGAAGGCACATTTTGATTGCTTCAGTGGCATACCTTCCGTTCATGTCCGGATTCTTTCTATGCAGCTTTAACAAATTTCCTTCCATAGGATCTAGGAGGACACGGTATTGTTCCTCATAACCTTTAGGTATTGTACCAAACTCCTTGGCCATTCTTGACGATATTCTTTCAAGTTTGTAATAATCCACATATTTTATCAAATGGCATCACTCCGTTATTCTATACGTAAGTTTGTACTTTTTTCAAAACTTTTTTATCAACATATGGTGTCTATCTGCCGGAATGGAAATTCCTATGCAATCAAGATATGTCAAATTATCATCAAATCTAAGGTCAGAATACCTCCTGCCAGTATCTGTTTTATAGAGTTTATTCTCTTCAGGAATGGGCAGCGAGAACAGGCGGCCTTCTTTAACAAAGAATGGGCTCGGATACCCCCCTGCTTTGGAGTCAAAACCTTTACGACTAAGAATAATTTTCATATACTCACCATTTATATTATTTAATCAATAAGTAATCGTTGTCCATCGACAACTTCTAATTTCAGAATTTATTTTCTAAGGCATTGCTATATTCACGAATCCCCTTTTCAAAATCTTTAATTATTTCGTTAAAAGTTTCATCAGTAAGCATCTCATCAGATATGTCGTAATAGTCTACCTGAATTGATACTCTGTTAATTATTTCAGTTAAGTTTGGGAATCGAAGAGTATCATATATGAAAGATTTTAAATATTTTTTTAATGAAGTTTGAGGAATTTTCCTATTATATTCTTCGTATTCTTTTCTCAATTCTCTTGATTTCTGAATCACGTTTTCAGTAAAACTATTTGATGAGTAAACTTGAGGTAAAAGGAAATCAAAAAGATCATCAAAACTTTTCTCAATTTCATATTTTAATGATGGTCTTTTTATACTTTTTCCTTCCAGCATTCGAATAAACCTATTATTCTCTTTATTCACTTCACTATTTCCAGTAACATACATTTTATATTCTTTTTCAAGAGCCACTAATTCATTAATAAAACTTTTTTTATTCTCTAATTTAAGTAAATATCCAAATCTTCTCGCATTATGCAAATACTTATTTTGAATTTCTAGAAGCTCATTTTCAAAAATCTTAATTTCATAAAAGTTTTTAATATCATCTTCAGAAAAAATATTCCAGCTGCTTTTAAGCCTTTTATCTAAACTTGATATCATAGAGTTAAAAGGTTTAAGACTTATTTTTCTATCTTGCAGTTTAACTCCATTTACAGTCATCTTTATAATCTTATAGTTATTTCGATAGATGTTAATCTTTTTAAGGTTAGCTGGATTAACAGGTGGACTAATCTCCAGTGAATTTATGTTTTGAGCAATCGAATTAATAATATTTTGATTGTTGGCAGCAATTATTAGATTTTCACATCCAGGAAATGGTATTACTTTTTCACTTGCTTGCATATCCTCGGTTAACTCAGGCTCAAAGTATCTTAAAAACTCAGTAGTAAACTTTATGTCACCCAAAATCCCATTGGGAAAATCCGCAGCTTCATTTGATGAATCAAGAAAACTTATATCGGGAGCAAATAATAAAGTATACATATCACTTACAATAAAGCTCAACCGAAGTTTTTTAACAATTTGAATATTAATCCCACCCTCATTTTCGAAAATGAAATCTTTTAAAGATTTCAAAGCATCAACCTCACCAAATCCAAGACGGATAGTTTGTTCTCCAGATTCCATGAATAATCTGCATTTGATATTTTTATTTTTTACAATACAAATGATCGCTTGCATTTCAACCTCAAAGTATGCTGGCTTTGCTACAATTAATAATGTATTAGACTTGTTAATAAAGTCAACAATCATTTCCTGTGTAACATAAACAAGCTCCGTAGATGAGTAATCCATATTTTAAGCACCACCTTAGAAAATATTATTCTAAAAAATGCGTTCATGACATTTTACCTATCATCCTCTACTCAACCCCCAAAGCCTTGAACACCGCATCTTCTGCCGATTGATAGAATATCAGGCTGAATTTTCCCATTAATTCAGGTGGAACTGTTCCCATGTCAATGGCAGATGTTATAGGCAGCAGCACCTTTTTTGCGCCACTATCAAGACATACCTGAAGCACATTTGCCAGCTCATCCACCTTGATTATCGTACCGCCGATGCTCAGGTTGCCAAGAACCGCCAGACTGCCTATCACCGGCTTACTTATTGCAGCTGAGCACAAAGCGACAAGAGCAGCCAATGCCAGCTGATTAGTTATACCGATACCATTTAAATCCTGCACATGCATCAGATAGTCTTTTGTTGTTGTACTGATTGAACCACTGATATACCTGCTATTTGCCTTCAAATATCTAAATGCAGTTTCGACAGACTCCTTTGCCTCCTTATCAGAACCTAATCCGGTCCGCTCAAATTTTCCTGAACCCGTGACCATTTCAGTTTCAAACTTAAAGACCCCAATCATTCCTGACTTCCCCCGCCCAACTGTATATAGCTGACCCGGCTTGTGCAGCCCCTCAGGGATAAGTTTCCCACCACCCTGTTCAGGAACCGGAACAAATTCCTCAGCAAAACTTTCATTATCTATATAAGAAAAATTAACATCATAAAATTCCATACCGCCAATTTTTTTAAGCTGTTCCTTCACACGCCTTCGACTTTCAAGAGCAAATCGTAAAATTTCTTCAATTTCACTCTTATCACACTTGCCGTCAGGATAAATAAGCTTTACCAGACCAGACACCATTTTCCTGACTCCAATGACATCACGCTGGTTAAGATTGTTTCCGAGTCTGAAATATTTGTCAAAAGTGTCAGCATAGGAAATTTTGCGGAGCTCACGTAAAAATTCTGATAAATAATCCGTAATAAAACCATAATCATTTGTAAAAGATTCCGGTCTGTACTTGGGAATTTCCCATCCGGGAATATAGCAATGTATCCTATCAAAAAAAGCACTGTCATTCGCCATTTCTTCCGGAAATGGCTCAAATAAATGCGAAGTTTTTAAAAGAACAGCTACACTCTGATTAATGTTACCAACAAACCCCATCGAAGCGGAAGCATTTTTTTCCTCTTTCCCCCTCGCGAAAGATCCGGAAGCCATGTAATCTTTCATGATCTGAACACCATCTTTATCTTTAAATGAAATACCTGCAACCTCATCAAAAGCTACACAATCCCACATTCCTACAAGACCAACTGTTTTATTTGCCATGTTATAAAACAAATTAGCCACTGTAGTATGTCCACCGGAAACCAATATACTGTTCGGAGAAATTTCCTTGTAGACATGAGATTTACCTGTACCACGAGGCCCAAGCTCGCACAAATTGAAATTGTTTTCGACAAGAGGAATCATTCTGGCAAGTAACAACAATTTAACTCTATAAGAAAACTTAGATGGCTCCATCCCAATAGAGCGCATTAAAATATCAATCCACTCATCTTTTGTAAAATGCTCACGGCCAGCCAGAACTTCTGCTAAATCCAGATTTGGCATCTGAATAGGAGTGAGCTTGTTAATAATAAAAGGGCACCTGTTCCTATCCGCTTCATCATAGAAGTAGCCAAGCTGCACAATACACCAGATACCACCACATAATAATCTTTCATAATCGGATGGATATTTTTCAGAAATCGGGATATTTTTTATCCCAAGGTTTGAAAATTCAGCTTCATAATAATCATTCCTGTAGTTCAGCTTTACAGAAACCTTATCAATCACAGTATAAAGGCTGTTCTCTCTTATTTTTGATATAATCTTCTGAGCTTCATCAGGATGTACAAAATTCTCAGCGAGAATGCTTTTTACACTTTGAACACCTTGTTCAATCGATGCTTCATCAGTCGTGGCACAATACATACCAAGTAGGTATTCCAGGACATATACAGGTACATTTGCCCCTTCTTTAATCTTTTTAGTGAGATCTTTTCGTACTATTTTTCCTGCAAAAACATCATTGAGTTTAGAATTGAGATTTTCACTTACTGTACCAGAGGTCCCCAATGGTACTTCAAGGACTTTAAGTGCATCTGATAGTTCAGGTTCTTCCGGCAAATCAGCCACTTCCAGATCATCTGCCCCTTCCGGTACATCTGTTGTATCATTTAAAAAAATGTCGTCTATAAATATATCATCAAGATACTCTTGGCTTTCAATTTCTCCCTTTTCTTCTGCAGCGTCATTGTTAATCTTCATGTATTGCCTTCCCATTTCTCCATCTTCCTCCCTTCTTATTCCTCATACCTTAAATCCAAAATCATCAGAAAATGCAATATCTACAACAAATTCATATCGTCCCAGTTCCACATCAGTTTTGTCATCAATCATCACAAGGTAGTACCTATCACTTTTCGAATATTTACGGTTTCTGAATGTAAACTTCTCTTTAAACATGCGTTTTTCAGGTGGATCATTTTTCCTGTCGGCATAAATAATATTTTCATTCGAAATCTTTTCATCAGATTCATTAATAAAATAGATTTTCATCACCACTGGTAAAAGAGTATCGGTAACATTCTCATTTTGCATAAAGTCAAGGTATGTGATAAGGTTTGTTATCTTTCGGCTCAGCGAAACCAAAACAACCTCTACATAACCAGTTTCCTTTTTGTATCTGACGGTTTTCAATTTAATGACAGGCACAATAAGTTCTTGCAATGAAGCCCCGCCATGAACATAATTCTGCCCTCCACCACTTACTTTGAAAATATCCGCTCCACGAGGGACGGTAACACGCATGCCTTCATTTTCAGAACCCAGATATCCAAGCGGGAAGCTTAAAGTACCATCTGCTGCAATGCCACCACATACTGCAGTACCAATACCACCTACTCTAATACCACCTTCTGCAGCTCTATCTGAAGCGCCTTCTCCACTCCCATCTGCACCTATGCCTGACTTGTACATAATAAACCTCTTGTTCTGAAAAGAGTTCTTGTATTTAGGGAGATTGACTTTATCGCTTTCATCAAGTTTATCTCTTTTATAAATAAATCCATGGTCTGCCGTAATAATATAATTAGTGATAGACTTGTCAACAGTCAGCTTTTTCACAAGCTTTATGATTTCTTCAAAGGTCTCCTCGCAAGCTTCAAAAACTTCATTTTCAGTTGATGAATTATCCCCACGGGCATCAATCTGATTATGGTAAATATAAATCAGTTCTTTTCCTGTCAGGAGTTTTCTTACATCATCTCGTCCAAGAGATATAATGTCACTGTATTTACAGGCAACTGATGCAGGGTTGTAACTTTCAAGTATTTTCTGCCTTTGTTCTGTGGACACAGTAGCTTGTCCATCTACCAACACATCATAGTTTTCAGTAATCGATATTTGTTTGTGTGGCAATAACACAGCCATACCAAGCTTTGTACAAGAAGGGACACAGGATATCATATAATCGACTTCTGAATGAAATTTAACACTATCATTAAATATATTGTTAAGTTCAATTGCACATTCGTATCTTAAGGCGTCTGAAATAATAACAACCGTAGCTTCCTTCTTTACAGCAGGTGCTACATGCAAACGATAAAAGTTGTATTGTTTAGTATGTGGTATTTCTGATATTGATTTGTAGTTTTCAAGCTTATCCCCCCAGGCAATTGAAAGCTTGCAAAGAAAAGCATTGGTGTAAATATTCTCAATTAATTTTCGCATTTCAAGGTAACTACTGTTACTCTCAATTTTATCAAAATAGTAATAAAATTTTCTATAATATCTATCAACAAGATGCAGCCCCCCATTAATGTACTTTTCAACAGTATTATCACCTGCTTTTGGCATCTCAAGTGCCTGTATAAGCATAAGAGCTGCCTCTATTGTCCTATATTCATTTCCAATATTCATATTGTTAAGTGCAAAATGTTTCTTTAGTCTTATTTCCAAAGCATCTGAAATCTTTGAGACCAAACCTTGTTGGTTCACGCATTCATTGCTTATCCACTCAACGAGCTTACTCAGAATCATCTCATCAAATGCCGGAAATGTATCACAATCCATGAAATTTTCAACTTCAGCTTTGCTCATGTATTCTTTTACTTTTATTTTAATACTTATCTTTTCAGATAAACCAATATAATGATCCTTATAAAGCATGTTGTTCATGAAGTTGCTGATAAAAACAGTAATATCATTCTTTTTTGTGGATAAAAAGGCACTCCATGCTTTAGGTAATTCTCCATTAAAGTCATGTGCTGTATAAGTTATGAGTAATGTAATTATAAGCTTTTCAAGAGCGGGGTTTTCGTCATTGTATCCATAATATTTCTGACACAACTGCCAGAATATATTCAGGATACCCATCTTTTCGAATATTGATATGTATTTGTTATTATCAAATAGAATGCCTTCGGTGGATACTACACTAACAATAAGTGCTCTTAAAATTTCATCGAAATTCGGCGTCTTGACTCCACACAAAACACTTAGGATGCCGATATCAATTATCTCCTCACTCCAAGACTCAATGCCCAACTCATATAGTTTATTTATTCTTTCATTTACCCTTTTCTCAGTTCTTTCTCTTTCACTTGAGTAAAAAAACCTGGGATATGCTTTTAATCTTTCCTTGAATTTTTCAGGAATCTTCAGATCAAGCATAACCAGAGATATTTTATCAGCATAAAAGAGCTTCGAATAATAAGCAGTATCAGCAAGGTGGTTATCTCTATCGGCAGGCTTTGAAAAAGGAGTATAAACAAGATAGTTTGTAGTCTTATCCACCAGCTCAAAGAAATATTTTGTATAGAACCAGTTATCAGGCGTGAGCTTATAAATACTCGCATTCTCAAGATTTATGGAATCAACCTCATCAACAAACTCTGCGTTATCATCATACCAGAACACAAGCTTTCGTTCCGATCCCCTGAATTCACTATTAAGCTTTTCCGTTATGCTTTTTAAGTCCATACCTTCCAACCCCCATCTGATAAAATCAGCTTCAACTGGTTAAATAATTGAATAAAATTCAATTTAACCAATTAAATAATTCTGAAAAGCCTTGCTATACTGTGTTTTCAATATCATGAATTGAATTTTAACTGGTTAAATATTTTCAACATCATTACTTTAACCAATCATTTTTCAAAATCCATTTCACATTTCTATTATTATCACCTATGGTATTTATTGTGAAATCCTTATACTTCATTACATGCAACAGATTTTTAACCTTATCAACTTTTTGCTTTTCTGTAAGGACATCTGGCAACTTGCTTATAAGTAATTCAATAATTTCCTTTTTCGTCGAACTCTTGCTTTTTTTCAGCAATTCAATAATAAGTTGTTTGTAATATGCATCATCAAGCCCTTTATTCTTAATGTATTTTGCTTTTTCATCCGTAATCTCAGCAACTTTAAAAGATACAT
Organism: Ignavibacteria bacterium; assembly: GCA_030648225.1. Taxonomy (GTDB): domain Bacteria; phylum Bacteroidota; class Ignavibacteria; order Ignavibacteriales; family Ignavibacteriaceae; genus RBG-16-34-14. Next base: position 15,971 of record JAUSIA010000063.1, read on the forward strand.
AAATATTCGGATACCGCCCCTCAATAAGCTTGTTTTTCTTTAGAACAAGAGCTTGTTCCTTAGAAATCTGCAACCCTTTTTGAACTTTATCCAGCAGAAAAATTGTATCCATGTCTAATGCTTCATCCTGATATAAAAGCTTGGTATAATTTTCATCAAGGATTTTGCCATAAATAGTTACCTTGACACGACTAGACTCGCTCAGGTCGTAATCCGGAAGTGGGAAAAATCTTTTCTTTAATATTCTATAAATCTCCTTTATTCCCGAAGTCACCGTATCAATCAAGTTCAGGTTCACCATTGCTTCCACAAGGAATGGGTTTCGATAATAAGGAGGCGAATAATAATCTTTTAGAACATTTTCAACACTCCCCGGAATGAAACTACCTTCATTTGTAAAAAGCAATTTATCGTCAAGTTCATTTACATAAATTCTACCACCAAGTTCATAATTCTGGTGTGCAATACAATTATGTAAAACTTCTCTTACAAGCCAATTATCATATTGGTCTGTCTCAATAGGAAAAAGTGTCAACTGACTTGGCATATACCTGTACCTTAAATTTCTCACTTTTGCAAACACTTTATCAATGGTTGACAAAACAGGTATATTGAAATGTTCATAATCTTT
>JAUSIA010000071.1 GCA_030648225.1 Ignavibacteria bacterium
TTATCCAATAAGATAATGAATAAAAAAGCAGCAATTATTGAACTGGGAACTTCACACGAAGAATGTTTCTATTCGCAAATTCTTTTTCTAAAAAAGGAAGGATGGGAAGTTGACCTGCTCTGCTCATCTGTTCTTAAGGAAAGAACAGCACATCTGCCCATTAATAAAACCTTTTTTGATTTTGGAAAAGGGGTGTACTATGACATTATTAATCTGATGAAAATCAGAAAGTTCATAGTTAAAAATAAGATTAATAAAGTAATCCTGAATAGTGCACATGGTATACAGGTAAGAAATCTTGTGCTTCTTCGCTTTCCCGGAGAAATTGAATTTACAGGTATCATTCATGATGCGGGAAAAATACTCAATAGCAGCAATCAGAAATTCATCAATAAAAAAGTAAAAAAGTATTTTGTTTTAAGTGATCATGTTCTTGAGCATGTTCATTCTCTTAAAATAGAAGGAAAAAATTTTAACAGCTTTTATCCAATTTTTCAGCCGGATTATTTTTATGCTGAAATAAATAAACCGCAAAATGAATTCTGGGTTTGTATACCTGGCAGAGTTGAGCAGAAAAGAAGGGATTACAATACTTTATTAAAAAATCTTGCAGAGACAAAACTTTCAATCAATGTTAAAATAATTTTGCTCGGCAGGATTGATAATAAAATTAAACCGGAATTAAAAAGTACAATCAAAGAATTAAATTTAAATAATCAGTTTATTCTGTTTGAAAAATTTATTCCAAACGAAATCTTTTATTCATACCTTATGATGAGTGATCTTGCTCTTCCATTAATTCATCCTACAGATGTTTGGTTTGATAAATACTCAAAGACTCAGATTTCAGGTTCATACAATATGGCCTATACATACAGAATACCGATGCTATGTGAAAAGTCATTCTCGGTTTATGAGGATTTTAAGGATACAAGTTTCTTTTATGAAACAAAAAATCTTATTGAAAAAATAAATGAACTCTCAGCCGACAAAGAATTTTTTCTTTCCTCAAAAAGTAAAATGTATAAGCAACCTAAATGGAGTTTTGATTATCAATGCAATAAATATATTGATTTTATTGAGTCCTGATTCAGAAGATAATATCAAGTCCGGTTTGTGAAGAGAAGGCTGAACTTTTTCCCGTCTCTAAAAGAAGACGGCTTACCGGGTGAATGAGTTTCAAGTTTTTTCTTTTATCTTTAATACCAAGGTTTGTCAAAAAATATTTCTACAATCAGATAACCTGCCCCTGTTGATATTAATCCAAAAATAATTCCTTTTATAATTTTCAAAACAGAATTCCATAAAAAGAAAGAGGAAACAACCATAAGAATATAAACTGCTGCTGCAAAAAGAGTAAAAATAAAATCTCCATAAAAATAACTTGTTCCTATAGCAAGGATAATTCCTCTTGCCAGGTATGATTCAAATTCTTTGTGTAAAAAATAAATTAATAAAAGAACCAGGGCGGCAGAGCATAAAAAAGTTAAAAAAACCCAGAAGGGACCAACCAAAGCTCTTCCAATAACAAGGAAATAAAAAACAATACTCCCCAATGAAATAATATCTCTGGCAATTTCTTTACGCCAGGTTTTGCTAATCATAAACAACTTTCAGACTAAAGAATATCTGCAAAATTAAATAAGTTTTATTATTAATAAATTTATTGATAAGAAATTGTATGGATGGGAATTTAGTTAAGTTTAAAATAAAAAAGACGTTCTGCCTTTCATTAACAGAGCGTCTTTAATTTTTTTAGAGTGAGTAATTAGCCTAGATAAGCCTTAAGATTCTTTGTTCTTGGAGCGTGTCTTAAAGTTCTTATAGCTTTTTCTTTAATCTGTCTAACTCTTTCACGTGTCAGGTTAAATTTCTCGCCTATCTCTTCCAAAGTTGCAGATCTTTCACTGTTAATACCAAAGTATAATCTTAACACATCTGCTTCTTTTTCTGAAAGGGTTGAAAGAACATTCTGAACTTCATTCTTTAATGATTCACCCATTAATGTTACATCAGGGGATGGCTGTTCTTCATTAACCATAACATCAAGAAGATTATTTTTGTTATCATCGCCATTCTGGAATGGCGCGTCAACAGAAATATGTCTTCCATAAAGCTGGAGTGAATTTGCAACATCCTCAACATCCATATCCAATTCCTGGGCTAATTCCTGTGCATTAGGTTTTCTTTCATATTCCTGTTCAAGTTTGCTGTAAGCTTTACCAATTTTATTCAACTCACCAACTCTGTTTAACGGCAGACGAACCATTCTTGACTGCTCGGCAATTGCCTGCATAATAGATTGTCTGATCCACCATACTGCATAAGATATAAATTTAAATCCCCTGGTTTCATCAAATCTTTTTGCAGCTTTAATCAAGCCAAGATTACCTTCATTAATAAGATCACCTAAAGACAACCCCTGGTTCTGAAATTGTTTTGCAACACTTACAACAAATCTCAGGTTTGCTTTAGTTAGGGTTTCAAGAGCAGTCTGATCACCTTTTTTTATTCTGATAGCGAGTTCAATTTCCTGATCTGGAGTTAACAGATTAACTTTTCCGATTTCCTGCAAATACTTGTCTAAAGACTTACTTTCTCTGCTTGTGAACTGCTTGGTTATTTTCAATTTACATCACTCCCGATTTATTATTTTAATTTGTGGTTTTAATGATATGTTTTACTTTTAATCCAAAAAAACTAACTTTAAATATAACATATTTTAATTAAAAAGTTAAGACAAAAAAATTATCTCAACTCACTTTTTTTCTAATCCTTTAGATGCAAAAATCCTATTAAAGTTGTAAAAAAACTAAAGATTTTTTGCGTATTCATTCGAAATTTTTATCCTGTGAAATAAATCACTCTATATATCTTTTAATTACTCCCAAAACTGCACTTTCACAGATTTTACAGTATGGTTTTTTACCCTTAGAAAACATCAGGCAATCAATCATTGGTCTATATAAACTATTAGAAAGATAACCTGCTCCTTCAAAAGCTCCGACTTTACCGGAATATTTGCTGTTTTCGAGAAAATCAGTAACTTTTTGGGCGTGTAATTTATCTTTCTTATTATATTCTTCCTGAACTTTTGAGATTTCATCAGATATAGCTTTATTCTTCTTTAATTCAGTAATCTTTTCATTTAAAGTTCGTCTTTCTTCCTGCCATTTTAAATCCATACTATCAAATTGTGCTTTTTCCCACAAAGTTGGAATTTCCACTCCATTATTTACAAATTCCTTCCATTTAAACTCATCTTCATCTACTAAAGCTGTGAGATTTGGTTCCACAGGTTCAACATCAATTTTATAAAATTCATTGTAGGCAACATCTGAGGTATAATATTCATCTGCTAACCCAGCAAAAGAATGTCCAAATTCATGAAGGAAAAGATATTCAAACCATTGGTTATCCGAAGTTAGCGTACAAAATAGATTGTAAATTCCCCCGCCGCCATAACGATTATGATTAACTATTATTACCAGTGCATCATAAGGAACATTTGCTGCAATATCTCTTACAGATTTATTATCCTCGGTTAAAAGATATCTTTCTGAACCAAGTGAGTAAAAAGTTGTTCCAAAAGCTGTGTTCTTAAAAATATCTGCTCCTGGTTCATCAGATCCGCTTTCTTCAGAAGGTTTGAGAATGCCATAAAAATTAAATTTATCCTGATTAGATTTATAAGGTTCAATTTCAAATAAAGTTTTTGTTAATCTTTCAAAATCTTTTTGAAATTTTTCTGTTTCACTTTTAGTGTATCCATCTCCCATAACAGTTATATCAATTTTTATATGAGGATCACCATTATTTTTTTGTTTAATTATTTTAACTGAACTGTCAACTATCTTGTCTTTAACAATATATTGATCATTTGGATTTATCTCAGCGCTGAATATTCCTGCTAAATTATTTTTTTTATCTCTTTTTTCTATTGAGAATCTTATTTTATTTTTTGGATAAGGGATTAATGCAGTTTCGTGATAGGTTTTCTTTATTCCATTTAAAGCTTCAGCGCTTGTTTGATATTCTCCAAAATAAGTATCAAAACCTTTTGAGTAAAGAAGTTTTCCTGATTCAAAATCGTAAACTTTTAAATAGTATTTTCCGTTATTCAGATTATCAATTAAATTATTTATACTGCCCGCCCAGGTTCCATAACGATAGATCCTGTCTATACTGATCATTTCAAATTCAGCATCTCCCATATGGTGATAATCTATTCTCATCGTTTCATCTGTAAAATAATTATCAAATTTTATTTCTGATGCTTTAACGTTTATTACCAATAATAAAGAAAGAAAAAAGATAAAAATGATTTTCATATTTATTCCTCTGATGGTTAAAATTATTCCTGAAAGAAATTTAACTGCCCGCTTTGAACAATAGAATCAAAAGAAAGATCCAATAAAACAAGAATTGAATCTGCAATTGGTTTTAACTGCTTATCAATATAATGCTGGTAGTCAACGTCTTTTGGATTGAGTTCTAACGGAACAGGTCCTCTTTTAGTAATTACATAATAAATAGTGCTGCCAATATCGCTTAACATTCTTGCTGCACGAACCTGCGGCGGAACATTCTTTACATACTCATCAATATCTTTTCTTAATCTTTTCCTGTAAATAAGTTTTTCATCATACTCTCCTTTATAAACTTTGTCAACAAAATCATTCATCCAGTTATGGATCTCTTCATTATAAAGAACCCTTTTATAAAGTTCTACCTGGAATTCTTTTGCAAGTCGTGTCCAATCAGATCTGACAAACTCCATCCCGGTAAACTCCAGTTTTTCATTTCCATTCTCAACTACAAGTCCTGCATATCTTTTTTTAGCACCTGCTTCTGCTCCTCTCATTGGAGTGATGATAAATTTTCTATAATACTTTTCAAACTCAAGGTCCAGATATGATTTAACTCCAAATTCATCCTTCAATCTTTGTTTCCAATATAGGTTAAGTTCATTAGCAAGATTCTCACCATTAAATGATCCTTCAAAATGAGCAGCTTTAATTCTTATAAATAATGAATCCGTATCCCCATAAACAACCTCATAGTTTTTTGATTCGAGATATTGCTTGCTCTGAAGTAATAACCACTGTCCTGTTGAAGTGATTGCAGACGGAAGATGAGGATGATAAAACCTGCAGCCTGTTGAACCCATAACGCCATAAAAACTATTCATAAGAATTTTAATTGCCTGCGACAGAGACTTTATTCCTTTTTTTACTGCCTCTGCCCGCTGCTTCATTAATTGATTTATGAAATCAGGAAGGAAATGTTCTGTAGATGAAAAGTTGTAACCTCCCGGAGTAACTAAAGGATTAATCTCTGACATTAAACGGGAATAAGGATCGATCTTGAATGTCT
>JAUSIA010000076.1 GCA_030648225.1 Ignavibacteria bacterium
CAAGATCAAAAGTAACAGGATGAATAGGTTTGTAATTAATTCCACCTTCAATAGTGATATTGGTTTCTGATTTCAGATTGGGATTTGGTTTAACTGTAATTCCGCTTGCAATTGTTGAAGTAAATGCTTCTGCGGGAGTTGGGGCTCTGAAACCTGTGCCTAATGATGTTCTGAAAATTATGTAATCAGAAAATTTATAATTTAAACCGAGTTTTGGAGAGAAAGCATTACTTCCGTTAATAGTATCAAGTTTGTTATAATCATATCTTAAACCTAATGAAGCAATAAGAGGAAAATCAAATTTCCAGTCGACATGAGTATAAGCACCAAAACTAAATGCATCCGGGTTTCCAAAAAGAGTTGAGCTTACTTGTGTTCCTGAAGCTTCAATACCTGAAACCATTATTAAAGAATTTGAAAGGCTGGTATTTAATTGCGCCTCTCCTCTTAATAAATCCGTATTGGATTTATTATTCGGGGTTGCCCCATCTTCCCAATCAGTATAATAATAACTTCCTTTAACATTCAAGAGTATATCATCATTAAGAATATGCTTATATATTACACCAAACATATGCCTGTTTGCTTTCACAACCTGCCCGATATCACTTTGAGGAGGAACAAGTGCATTTCTTGAATTTCTCCAGTAAACGAAATTGCCGCTTTTTTTTGTAAAGATATTTGCAAGAAGAATTAATGAAGAATTAGATGAAAACTTCAAATCACTCTTTATGAAGCCGATATATCTTTTAGAAAAATTGTTTAGCCTGTAGCCGGGATCTTCCAGCCTTGAGAATGAAGTTGTTATTCCAAAATTATTAAATGTGTTTGCATAAGAAATAATTTGTCCGTTAAATATTCTGTATTCCCCTGACCAATCCCATTCATCATGAGAAGGCTTATCGTAAGCACCAACATAAGATTTTAAGTAGACAAACTGTTTTTCTGGAATCTTTCTTGTAATAAGATTTACGACGCCGCCTATAGCAGTTGAACCATATAAAGAACTTGCAGCCCCTTTAATAATCTCAACTCTGTCAAGCACAGTCATAGGGATTACTTCCCATATAGTTTCTCCGGTATCGCCGGTATAAAATGGTAATCCATCAATAGCAAGAAGAACCCTTGAGCCGGCTCCCCTGCTGTATCCGCTTGAACCTCTTATGCTGATCTGGTCATCAGTCATATTAATTCCGGGAACATATCTTAGTGCATCTTCAAGATTTGTAAAATTCTTTTTTGATAATAATTCTGCACCAAGAACTTCCACACTTACAGGAAGTTCTGAGATTCTCTGTTCATATTTTCCGGCAGTAACAATAACTTGTTCCGACTCAATTGGTTTTTCCACCAATATAACATTAGCAGTAACAGGTTTATTTACCAGTATAACCTTAACTATTTGAGATTCATAACCAATTATTGAAAATTCAAGATTATAAACACCGGGAGGAAGTTTCTCAATTACATACTCCCCATTAAAATTTGCAGTTGTACCTATATTTGTTTCTAAAACAATAATGTTAACATTTGGTAAATGATTATTTAAAGTATCAGTTACTTTTCCAGAAATAGAAAAAGTTTGCGCGAAGGATGTAACTGAAAAATAAATTCCTATTATCAGGATGAATAAAATTTTCTTCAATATGTTTGTATTCATTTACAATAAATGCCTACTAATGACTGCGCAGCGAATGACTATTGAATGACAAAAATGACCATAAATGACAATCAAATTATGATCGACTAATGACCAATGACTAATTACCAATAACAATTACCTAATTCCCTCCCGGTGGCTGCGGAGGCGGATTATTAAAATCACAAACAATATTAATATTATCAACAAAGGTGTTTTCAGGAATATGAAGCATGCCGGGTTTTGTTGTATCTCCAACATTATAATAAAGTCCAACTACAAACCAATCAGCTCTATTTAAAGAAACGTCCTGCTTTGAAGATTGGGCAACAGCAACATATGCATAATCTCCTGGCATAAATTCTCCACCTAAAACCACAGTTGAATCAAGTGAAGAATAATTATATTCAATTGAGTCTTTTGGAATTTCCTGGCTCACAAATCTTAAATTAGCAGGACTAAAATCACCAACAGAGTTTAATGGATCTTTAAAAACAACAAGATGAGCTCTTGTAACACTATCCGGCCATTGACCGATGAAAGTTATTTTTCCTCCAAACCCTGTTTGTTTATTTTCAGGTTGTGGTTCAATCCCATCATCACATCCATTTAAAATCAAAATAATAATTGAATAGAAAATAAAAAACCTTAGCATTATTCGATTTCACCAATTAAATAAGATTTTTCTCCAAGTCTGTCTGCTATTTTCATTACTTCATTCTGATGCTCTTTACTTACAATTGCTATCAAACCAATTCCGAGATTAAAAACTCTCCTCATCTCTTCATCAGATATTTTACCTGTTTTCTGAATAAGATTGAATATCGGCAGAACATCCCAGCTATCCCAATAAATTTTCAGATTTAATCCTTTAGGGAGAATCCTGGTTGTGTTTCCGATAATTCCTCCGCCTGTAATGTGAGCTAAGCCTT
>JAUSIA010000083.1 GCA_030648225.1 Ignavibacteria bacterium
TCATCGAAGCAAAATATTGAAGCTGCATAATCTGAAAGATTATCTGCCAGCTCTTTAAGGTTTAAGTAAAGAGATGAATACAAATAAACTGAATTTTCATTACTGAATGAGTTAAACAGCTTTGTTTCCTGCTCATTAAAAACAGGGAATAATGGTATAAAATAAATACATGAATGGGGTTTTATCATTTTTTAAGCCGGGAATCTGATAACAGGTTCCTGATGAAATCCCTGTAATGATTTACATCCTGTTCATAATATGCTCTGCTAAAACCTGTTGAGTTTCTTAATTGCATTTTTCTAAAAGCTAAAGTGGTTGCTGCGTTAATATATAATTTACGGATACTTTCATCAACCCAGCCGAACTTGTTTCTTTTGGGAGAATTTAAGATATGCAGATGTTCCATTGGAATTAAACCGGATTGAGTTTCATCAAGAAGTTCTATAAAAATAATCTTTCTTTCTCCTGAAATTGAAATTGCAAATACGGAAATAAAAATTGCAATTGTAAATATCATAAACAAAAAACCTGGTAAAGTAGTTTGTTCAAAACTAATACTTAAATTCCAGGCAAGATGTATAAACATTGCTATAAAAAGTCCTGCTAACACATAAAATACTTTTGCAGCGGGTTTTCTAAACCTGCTGTAAGCCAGGAATGCACCCAAGGTTGCTGTAGCTACACAATGCATAACAGCAGAGAACAAAGTCCGGATGATAACAATCATAATCCAGTTAACAAGAGTATCCCCATACGTAATAAAATAAAGAAAGTTTTCAGTCATTCCGAAACCAAGACCAATTGCGCCACCGTAAACAATTCCATCTGTTATATTATCAAATTTCTTATTCCTGATTGTTAAGAAAAGGAAAGCTCCTTTTGTTATTTCCTCAACGAAAGGTGCAACAAGAATAGTTTCAATGTTGCCAAGGTTATTTTCATCTTTTACAAAAACAGAAACAAAAGCTGAAATTAAACTGCTCCAAACAATTGCAAAAATAACTGCCCCTAATGCACCCCACAAATAATTTTTCAGAACAAGTTTAAATGGTTCCCGGTCATACCTGTCAACCCACCAGATAATAAACAGATAGAATGTCATTGGAATAATTGCAGCCAGTGCTGAAGCAGCTATGAACAAAGCTTTACACTCCTACTTTTCTTTCAGCCATTGAGAAAGTTCTTTTAGAGTAGGTCTTTTACCGTAAGATAGAATTCCGATTCTAAAAATCTTTGCTGAGAATCCTATCATAAGATAAATTGAAATTATCATAATTAAAATTGTGCTTAGTATTTCCCACAAAGGAACCGGGCTTATGTTCAGCCGCAGCATCATAAAAGATGGAAGAGTAAAGGGTATATAAGATAAAATTTTAATATAGAAAGCATCCGGATTTTCTAATGCCGGCAGTACAAATATTATTGGAAGTACAAGAAGAAAACTTAAGTATGTTGTAATCTGCTGTGCTTCCTGCTCACTTGTAACAACAGAACCAATTCCAACAAAAAGACTTGTGTAAAAAACAAAACCAAGAATAAAATAGACAAGGATTGGAAGAATATTATTGAAAGCTTCCAAAGGTACTACTGCAGTGCCTGTAAGAGAAATTCCTATCATTATCCAGATAAAGATTTGAGTTAAGCCAAGAGCACTTAAACCTAATATTTTCCCGCTTAAAAGTTCATTTGTTGTGCAGCTTGAAATTAATATTTCAATAAGACGATTCGATTTTTCCTCAACAAGGCTTCTGATAAGCATTCCACCTGAATAAAGTATCATCATCATAAGAAGCATTATAAAAATAAAAGATGAAAAGAAAGTAAGCAGAAAATCATGTGTAGTTTCTCTGCCGCTCTCTTCAATTTTAATCTGGCTCAGCTCAACAGATTGTGAAATATAATCCAGCAAATATGGTTTAATATTTTCCTTATCAAACCTTATTTTAATACGAATCTCATTAAAAGCTGTTTCAAATCTGCTTACGTCTTTATGGTTTCCTAAACTTTTACTTCGGAAGGAAAGTGAAACAGAATCTGTACCAGCATTCTCAATAAGCATGTAGCCTTCTATCTTTTCATTTATAACATCTTTATCAGCAGATTTTTTCAGATCTTCTAAAGAGCGATTTTTTGAAGTTAGATTAATTACTATGTAGTTGGGCTGGCCATCTTCAATTGTGTATTGACTAAGTTTATCCTTCATTCCTTTAATGTACAAACCGGATGTATCAACAATCCCAATTGTTTTTGTATGTGTTACTTCCTGGTCTGTAAGCATAGTTGGTGCAATTGAAAATAAAATCAGTATAGCCGGAGTTAATATCAAAGAAATGATAAATGTCTTAGTTTTAATCTTCTCAACGTATTCCCATCGTGCAACTTCAAATATCTTTTTCATTGTGTCTGCGTTTGCTTTATTACATCAATAAAAATTTTATTTAATGTGGGCTCAAGGACAGAAAAGTGTTTAATGCTTATTTTATCAACAAGTATTTTAAGAAATTCAGAAGGATCTACATCTTCATCTAATTGTACTTCAGCGTAATTACTATACCTGTCTATATTTTTAACGGCAGGTAAAGAACCAATGAATTCAGCATCTCCATCAAATTCAATTTTAACGGTATTAACACCGAAATTTCTTTTTAAATTATTAAGAGTTCCATTATAAACTTCCTTCCCTTTATTCATAAGAAGAATATCCGGACAGAGTTTTTCTGCGGTTTCCATTTGATGAGTAGATAAAATTATAATTTTACCGGATGTTACAAAAGAAAGAATCATCTCTTTTATTAAGATTTGGTTTATTGGGTCAAATCCGGCGAATGGTTCATCAAGAATTAATAATTTTGGGTTATGAATTACTGAAATTATAAACTGAATTTTCTGTTGGTTCCCTTTAGATAACTCTTCAATTCTCTTATCAATATATTGTTCAATCTCAAACTTCTGAAGCCAGCATTTAGCTTCACTGTAAGCTTTTTTTCGCGGTATCTTCTTTAATCCTGCAAAGTACAGTATTACATCTATAACTTTGCTTTTTCTATAAAGTCCGCGTTCTTCAGGTAGATAGCCAATTATATTAAAGAACTCATTTGTAATAGGTTTGCCATTAAAAGTAATTTGTCCTGAGTCTGGTTTAATGATATTTAAAACTGTCCGAATTGTTGTTGTTTTACCCGCACCATTAGGGCCAAGTATTCCAAATATTCTTCCTCCATCTACTTTGAAAGAGATATTATCTACCGCAACAACATTCTTATATTCTTTTCTTAAATTTTTAACAACAAGCATTATTTTTGGATATAAAAAGATTAAGATAAACCAGAAATTTCAGAGGCATGGATTTAATAGTAAGTTTCAGGATTTGTAAATATTAATTAAATTTGTGCATCAATTTAACAAAATTATTTTGCTGAGAAAATATTAAGGCCGCAGGTTTTAATTTTCTTTTATATGAATTTAAACTCTGTTTAGACTGTTTGTTAAGTTGCTTATATTTTCAAGTATATCTATATTTTAACCCGTTCGTTCTTTTTTTAATGGAGGCTCCAATGATGATAAAGATAAATAACCTGAGTGAAGGTACACATCATTTAGAAATTGAGGAAAAGATAGATGAACTGGAGCTTAAAGAACCGTTTTCCGGTAATTATCTGGTTGAAGTTAAATTAACTAAACTTCATAACCGGATTATTCTGGATATTGATCTTAAGACAACAGCTTTTTTTGAATGTGACAGGTGCGGGGTTAATTATAAATCTAACCTCCAAAATACGTTTCAGATGGTATATTTGTTTGGTGATTCACCCGAAGAGAGCAATTCTGTTAATACTGTTTATTTGTCTTCTGATATTGATAAAACAAAACTTAATAAAGAGCTTAGAGATTATGCAATATTGTCTATACCAATGAAAAAGCTGTGCAGCGAAGATTGTAAAGGTTTGTGTTTCAGATGCGGTAAAAATTTAAATGATGATTCTTGTGATTGCAAAACTCAACAGGTTGACCTAAGATGGAAACCATTAGTTGAATTAAAAAATAAAATGGATTTTAACTAAATCAAATACGGAAGATAAAATGCCAAATCCCAAAAGACGATGGTCTAAAAGCAGAAGAGATAAAAGAAGGACTCATTATAAAGCATCAGTTCCTTCATTAAGCACTTGCTCAAATTGCAGTGAAATGAAGTTATCACATCGCGCTTGTCCCTCCTGCGGATATTACAGTGATCGTTCAATGTTTATACCTAAAACATAGTCTAATCTTTAATGGCCGAACCTGGTTCTAATCCTGACCAATGCAGAATTATAGTTGATGCAATGGGAGGCGATTTCGCCCCTCAGAATGCAGTACTCGGTGCAATACAGGCTTTAAATGAAAATAGAAAATTTGATCTTTATCTTGTTGGAAAACAGCAGGCAATTCTTGATGTAGTCTCATCAAATAATCTTACCTTTAATAGAGAAAAAATCATTCATACAGAACAAATAATTGAGATGGGTGATAGCCCTACTATTTCCTTAAAAACAAAACCTGACTCCTCACTAGTTGTTGGCGCAAAATGGGTAAGAGATAAAAAAGCTGATGCTTTTGTGAGCGCAGGAAATACAGGAGCTATGATGGCTGCTTCAACTTTAATAATCGGAAGAATTCCCGGAGTTGGCAGACCTACTATTGGTGCAGAGATGCCGAGCATTAATGGTATCTGCTATCTTTATGATGTTGGTGCTGGAAAAGATGCTAAGGCAAATCATCTTTTTGAATATGCAGTCATGGGTTCCATATTTGCAAAAGAGATGGGAGGTATAGAAAACCCTTCAATAGGAGTTTTAAGTATGGGAGAAGAGGAAGGAAAAGGAAATGAGGTATCTGAAGAAGCAGCAAAGCTTCTTAAAAAATCAAAGCTTAATTTTATTGGTAATGTAGAAGGCAAGGATATCCTTGGTGGAAAAGCGGACATAGTTGTTTGTGATGGTTTTGTTGGAAATATTATTCTTAAGTTTGGAGAATCAGTTCCTAAACTATTAAAGCACTTGCTGCAGCAAACAGCAAAGGAAAATTTTTTTGCTAAATTAAAAATTGCTTTTACAAAAGGTTCTTTGAAGAAAGCTTTAAAAGTTCTGGATTACCAGGAATATGGCGGAGTGCCCTTGCTTGGGGTTAATGGAATTAGTATAATAGGACATGGTTCAAGCACTCCCAAAGCTATCAAAAATATGGTCTTGCGTGCTTATGAAATGCATACAAAAAATTTAGTTGGTAAAATTGCAAATTCAATTAAACAATATTCTAATTTAACTTAGATTTATAATGGAAAAGAAATACAACGCAGCTATTACTGCGTTAGGAATGTACGTTCCAGAAAAAGTTATGGACAATGCTTACTTTGAAAGAATTGTTGATACAACCGATGAATGGATTAGAACAAGAACGGGTATTAAGGAAAGAAGATTACTGGAACAAGGTGCCACCAGCGATTTAGCTGCTAAAGCCGCTGATGATTTATTAAAAACTCATAATTTAAATGCTGAAGATATTGATGTTATTATTGTTGCAACTGTAACTCCCGATATGTTTTTTCCTGCAACTGCATGTCTGGTACAGGAAAAAATCGGTGCAAAAAATGCATGGGGGTTTGATTTATCTGCCGCTTGTTCAGGATTTCTTTTTGCTTTCCAGACAGGGGCTTCTTTAGTTGAATCCGGAACATATAAAAAAGTGCTTGTGATAGGTGCAGATAAGATGAGTTCAATAGTTGACTATACCGATAGAAATAATTGTATTCTGTTTGGCGATGCAGGTGCTGCAATTTTATTGGAACCTACAGAAGATAAAACATTAGGACTCCAGGATTCTATTTTAAGAACTGATGGCTCCGGTAAAGAAGCATTATACATGAAAGGCGGCGGAAGCTTAAACCCTCCGACTCATGAAACTGTGGACAAAAAAATGCATTACCTTTACCAGGATGGTAAAGCTGTATTTAAAGTTGCAGTAAAAGGAATGGCTGATGTTTCATACGAACTGATGGTAAAAAATAAATTAACCGGTGATGA
>JAUSIA010000096.1 GCA_030648225.1 Ignavibacteria bacterium
AAAGAGGCGCTGGATAATTTCCACAAATAATTAAAATACAAATGAAAAATTTTTCAGCACGCGCAGCTTATTTCTTTCTTGCTCCTGCATTGTCGGCAATTTTTATTTTTTTCTTTATTCCGGTAATTACGGCATTTGTAATAAGCTTAACGGATTTTGACATCTATGCTCTTGGAGATTATTCTACAGTAAGGTTTATCGGTCTATCCAACTACGTTGAGTTATTTGATGACCCTCTCTTCTGGACAGCTCTTAAAAACACATTTTACTATGTTATAGTTGCTTCACCTTTATCAATAGCGGTATCGCTCGGCGCTGCTATGCTTCTTAATTCAAAGCTGGTAAAATTAAAAGGGATCTTCAGATTGAGTTACTTTATCCCTGTAGTAACAACACTTGTTGCTGTAGCAATAGTGTGGCGTTTTATCTATCATCCAAAATTCGGAATAATGAATTATTTCCTTAGCTGGTTTGATATAAATCCTGTTGACTGGCTCGGTGATCCTGTTTGGGCAATGCCTGCTATCATCTTAATGTCAGTCTGGAAAAACTTTGGTTACAATATGATAATATTTATTGCAGGGCTTCAGAATATACCTGAAGATCTTTATGAAGCTGCAGATATGGAAGGGGCTAACGGTTTGCAGAAATTCAGGTCCATCACTTTACCTATGCTTGCACCAACAACACTCTTTGTTAGCATCATTACGATGATAGGCTTCTTTCAGTTATTTGCAGAACCTTATATAATGACACAGGGTGGCCCATTAAACAGCACTTTAAGTATTGTTCAGTATATGTACCAGGAAGGATTCCGTTGGTGGAATATGGGTTACTCTGCTTCAATCGCATTCGTATTGTTCTTTATAATTTTTATTGGAACTCTTATTCAATTTAAATTACAGAAGAGTGCCAGATGAAAAAGATTTTTCTGTATACTTTTTTGATAATTACATCGCTAATAACTCTTGTTCCGTTTATATGGATGCTTGCTGCTTCCTTTATGCCTGATGGTGATGCAAGTGTTTTTCCTCCTACATTTATTCCGGATCCCTTTACACTAATTCAATATCAAGTCTTATTTGAAAGATTGAATGTTGCAAGGAATTTCTTTAATTCTCTTTTCCTTTCAATAACAGTAACATTTATCTCTTTATTTTTTAATTCGATGGCGGGTTATGCATTTGCCAAATACAAATTTAAGGGAAAGAATCAGCTTTTTAATTTACTCCTCAGCTCTATGATTATTCCAAGCCAGGTTACAATGCTGCCTCTTTTTCTAATGCTGAAATCAATTGGATTGATTAATACTTATATGGCAATAATAATTCCGGGACTTGCAAATATTTTTGGTATTTTTTTGATAAGGCAGTATGTAATGTCAATTCCTGATAGTCTTCTTGAAGCTGCAAAGATGGATGGTGCAACTGATTTCCAGATTTACAGGAGAGTAATTATCCCTCTCGCTACTCCTATTCTTGTTACACTGGCTATCTTTACTTTTTTGGGAACCTGGAATGATTTCCTCTGGCCTTTAATTGCACTAACCGACAACTCTATGTACACACTGCCTGTTTCACTTGCTAATCTTATGGGAGAGCATACAAAAGATCCTGAGCTTATGATGGCAGGAAGTGTTATAACTATTATACCGGTTATTATCGTATTTCTTGTACTTCAAAAATATTATGTAAGAGGTATAATGATGGGAAGCGTTAAGGAATGAATTGAATTATAATCTTAATTTTAATCTATCTATCGCCAGGATAGGAGACAGATTCTTTTTAACACTTTATCAATATTATTTTATTTTTTCTTTTATGAAATGAGAGCAATATATCATCCCTATGAGATTTTTAATTCTGTGGTGGTAACCTTTAGCTATAAATATTTCATCCCTAACGGGATTTGTAATTCATAATCACAGTCTGGATGACATATTCTTTAAAAGACATTAACAATTTTCAATTAATTTGAAATGAAGCATTTTATTTTAATTTTAATATTGATTGTAGTAACTACCAAGGTTTTATTTCCTCAAAACGATGAAATAGCCAGAACAGGTTCTTCTGTAATCACACTGGAAGAATTTCATAACCGTTATGAATTTATGCCTCACCTGAATTATTCCACTGATAATCCGGATACATTAAGAAAAGCATTTCTTTATTCCCTTATCGCGGAAAAGCTTTGGGCAATGGAAGCTATTGAGCTAAGTTATGATACACTGGAAGCAGTAAGGTATTCTATGGAAAATCTTCGAAAGCTTTTAATAAAAGATGAACTATACAAGGAAGAAGTTGAATCAAAAATAAATATTACGGATGAGGAGATTGCAAAAGGATTATTAAAAGTTAACAGGATACTAAAAGTTAATATTATCTCTTCAAGAGATTCTTCGAGATTTTCAGTATTTCAGAAGCAATAAAAGATAGTGCCGTTAAAACTTCATCAGCTAAATTTGATTCTGTTCTTTCTTTAAGAAAAGAATATGAAATCCAGGAAGCACCGTTAGAAATAACTTTCGGCAAACTTCAGGAAGAAGAGATTGAAGAGATGCTTTTCTCAATGATGCCGGGAAGTATTTCTGAACCTCTAAAAACCAGGGATGGATGGTTTATATTCAGATTACAAGAAGAGGATATTGATCCTGCGATCAAGCCTTCCACAGAGCATGCAAGAAATATGGTATTTAATATTTTGAAAGAAAGGAAAGCACAAAAAATTGGCAGAGATTTTCTTGATCAGGTTATTGGCGGAAGAAGTGTAAGTGCAGATGGAAAAATTCTTGAAAACGTTTTGTCTAATTTGATTGCTGTATTAAACGAAAACCATAAAGATCAGAGTTTAGAGAATGGATTCGAATTAACATCTAAAATTAGCCATCAATTGATGCAAAGGGTTGATGAAAAAATTTTGAGCGAGGAGTTTATCCATTTTCAAAAAAATCCTTTATCTGCCAGAGATTTTCTCTACTATCTTTTTTACCAGAAGCTTGTGTTTAATTCACTGCAGCCTCAAATAGTAAGAGCGGTTTTAAATAAAGCAGTAAGACAATTTATTGAAGATGAAATGATTATAAGAGAAGGAATTAAAAGAGGTTTAGACAAAAGGGAGAACATACAAAGCGATTTTAGAACCTGGAAAGAATATTATCTTGCACAGCTTCTGATGCAAAGCTATTCTGATTCAGTGAGGATTTCTGAAGGAGAGTTGAAAGGTTATTATCTCGAAAAAACTAATTTGCCTGACTTATCTATGCAGGTAAATATTATTGAGATACTTACAGACGATCTCAACACAGTTGAAGAAATCTTTAATGAACTGGAACAGGGAAAAGACTTTAAGGAATTGGCTGTACAATACACTCAAAGAGAGTGGACAAAAAAGAATGGGGGAGAGTTTGGTTATTTTTCTGTTAAGTCAGGTGGAGAGATAGAAATAATTGCAGCTTCAATGGATGTGGGTGAAATATACGGTCCTCTTAAAGTTCCTGAAGGATATTCAGTCTTCAAGCTGAGAACTCAATTGGGTTTGCAGAAACTAAATAAGCAGATTGTAAACAATACCATTAAGCTTGCAAATAAATATGATGTTAAGATCAATGAGCAGCTTCTTAAAAAAGCTGAATTAATAGAATTAAATACTTTTACTTACCGTTTAATCGGCTTTGGAGGAAAGATTGCCGCCTTCCCGATTGCTATTCCAATGTTTGAGTGGTATGAGCTGTGGAAGGAAGGGAAGGTGCTGCCGTAGATTCAGGCAGAATTAAAGAATCTTTTTCTGAAGAGTTTGCAATAATCAATAGTACACCTTAAAATAAAAGTGAAAAGGGAGAAAAATAAAATGAGAAATGCTGATATCGGCTTGATTGGTCTCGCAGTAATGGGTGAAAATCTCATTCTTAATATGGAAAGTCATAGGTTCACAGTTGCCATCTATAACAGAACAGTTGAGAAAGTTGATAAATTTATTAGCAGCAGAGGAAAGGGAAAAAATATTATTGGTGCACATTCAATAGAGGAACTCATTGCAAATTTAAAAACACCAAGAAAAGTAATGTTAATGGTTAAAGCAGGAAAACCTGTGGATGATTTTATAGAACTACTCTTACCTCATCTTGAAAAAGGTGATATAATAATAGATGGCGGTAATTCATATTTCCCTGATACAATCAGAAGAACAAAATATCTTGAAGAGAAAGGTTTGCTGTATGTCGGAGCCGGAATTTCCGGTGGTGAGGAAGGTGCATTAACAGGTCCTTCAATTATGCCGGGCGGCTCTCCTGAAGCATGGCAGCATATTAAACCAATCTTTCAATCTATTGCAGCAAAAGTTGAAGATGGAACTCCCTGCTGTGATTGGGTTGGCGAGAATGGAGCCGGTCATTTTGTAAAAATGGTTCACAATGGAATTGAGTATGGTGACATGCAATTAATTTGTGAAGCTTACCAGGTTATGAAAGATCTTTTAGGATTAAGCTATGAAGAAATGCATAATGTTTTTAAAGAATGGAATGAAGGTGAACTAAACAGTTATCTTATAGAGATTACAAGTGATATACTTGCATACAGAGAAAACGGATCTCCTTTAGTTGAAAAAATTCTTGATACTGCAGGGCAAAAAGGAACGGGTAAATGGACTGTGAATGCTTCTCTTGATGTCGGTGCACCTTTAACTTTGATTGGTGAAGCTGTATATGGAAGAACTCTCTCAGCTTTAAAAGAGGAAAGAGTTGAAGCTTCAAAAATTTTATCCGGACCAAAACCAAAATTTGATGGTAATAAAAAAGAATTTATTGAAGACTTGAGAAAAGCATTGTATGCTTCAAAATTAGTTTC
>JAUSIA010000105.1 GCA_030648225.1 Ignavibacteria bacterium
ATGGCAACCAGGCGGTTTTCATGGCAATCATATTGAGATTCGCCCCAGGCCTGTGTTTGAAGAACTCGGGACAGGCGACACAAGCCTTGTAGTACAAAGGTGCTTGTGTTAAAGTAAATATCATGCAACTTAAGTTTTTAAATCCTGCATGTTTTTGCATGATATTTACTTTCTGGGGGCGAATCATAATGTTTACTTGTAATGATACTTGCGCTATTAGCTCAGTTGGTAGAGCAATTGACTCTTAATCAATGGGCCCGGGGTTCGAGTCCCCGATGGCGCACCATCTGAAAGCCGCTGATGCTTATGTTCAGCGGCTTTCACTTATATAATAAAATCGTTTGCTGTTTAAGGCTTGCTTAACAAAGTAGAAAGGTTGCTAACAACAGATTTCAACGCCTTTCTGCTTTGTTCGGGTGCAAGGTTTTTCTGGTTGTACATCTAAAACCATTGCACACGAACGGGTGCATATTCATGTAAATATGTAGATGAATATGCACCCGTTAAGCTGCCGATAATTAGGGTTTTAACCAGCAAATACTATAAAATTAAGGCTTGCTGGTTAATGAAAGCAATTGCTTTCATGCTTAACAGAAAAGTTTATTCCGTTAAGCAAACCCTATTTACCAGTTAATATTTCTCTTTTGATTATCTGAAATATCTGAGTTTTTTGGGGGTTTAATCATGAAGAAGTATGATGTCATTGCGATAGGGTGTTTACTCCGGCTTAAAAAATCCTTGATATCAATACAATACTATCATAAAATGGCGGTATAATAAATTAGCAGGTGAGGGATATGGCATTTTTAGCACCATTTTTAGTAGATATATCATTTGATGAGGAGAATGGTGTTGATCCAATTGGAGTATAATCAGAGATGAGAAAATCATTACAGGAGTTACGATTTCACTTAGCTCACAAGTTGACAGGGCAATGATTACTTTTCCAGGAACAATTTCAGAATTGAGATTAGAAGATCTTGATTTGGAACTTGTTATGACAGCACGTCATATACATGTTGGCTCTTATTATCTACAGGACAAGCTGAGAGGATCACTTCCGAAACTATTCTCCCAACTTCGAAATACTGGTATTTTACCTCTCTTGATGTAGGTTGGGATACGAAGGAAACATGGGATGATGGCATTTTGACAGTTCTGAAGAACACCTCGATTTTTTTACCTAATGAAAATGAAGCGATTAATATCTCAAGAGCTCAAAGTGCAATTCACGCTTTGAAAGATTTATCTTCTTATGCCGACAACATTGCTAAAACTTGGTCCAAAAGGAGTGTGTGGTTCTTCTCGAACTCAAGGTATTTTTTCAATCTGTAAACCAGCATATAAAAATATGAAGCCAATAGATACAACCGGAGCAGGTGATTCTTTTAATGTAGGTTTTATTTATGCATTCTTGTCAGGTATGAATCTTGATAAATGCCTTGAATACGGCAATGCCTGCAGATCCATAAGTGTTACCCTGATAGGCGGAGCTTCATCCTGCGCAACTCTTGATGAAGTGAAAGAATTGCTGAAAATCTGTAATCATTTTTAAGACTGATTTTCAAGAAGAATTCTTCTGATTTTTTCTGAAGGGTCCATAAGCGAACTTATAGATTGATCATGGTTGAGTGTATCGATCAGATAAGCAATGAATTTGGATATGTCAACATCAACATACCATTGAGAAACAAGTAGTTCGGGACGTCTGAATGTAAGATTAGTTGAAAAAATCTTTGTAAAAATATCATCTTTAAAAGCTTTGTCATATTCTTCCAATCCATCTGTAAAGAGAGAAAAAGTAACAGCTACATATATACGATTAGCTTTCCTCTTTTTTAATTCATAACATATATCGAGGATAGATTCTCCTGAAGATAAAAGGTCATCAACGATCAGGACATCCTTACCGTCAATGGATTCTCCAAGAAATTCATGGCTAATAATAGGATTTCTACCGCCAACAATCTTTGTATAGTCTCTTCTCTTATAAAAGAGTCCAAGATCAAGTCCAAGGATGTTGGAGTAATAAAGACATCTTTCGATACCACCTTCATCCGGGCTTATTACTAACATTTTATCTCGTTTTATTTCCAGACCTTTTTCATTGTTAAGCATTGCTTTTATAAACTGATAACTTGGACGCAGATTCTCGAAACCCTTCAATGGGATTGAATTCTGAACTCGTGGATCATGAGCATCAAAAGTAATAATATTTTCTACACCTAATGCGGTCAATTCCTGTAAGGCAAGAGCACAATCCAGCGATTCTCTGGAAATCCTCCTATGTTGACGACCTTCATACAGCATTGGCATAATTACCGAGACCCTTCGAGCTTTGCCGCCAATTGCAGCTATAAGTCTTTTGAGGTCCTGATAGTGGTCATCCGGACTCATGGGACAATCCATACCAAACATTTTATACCTGCAATTATAATTTCCAACATCAGCAACGATATATATATCATATCCACGAACGGTTTCGTTCACCACTGCTTTTCCTTCACCAGTAGCAAATCTGTAGCAATTTGCTGATATAAGGTATGACTCTCGCGAGTAACCAGGAAATAAGAGAGGCTCAGAATTATTGCTTGCAAAATCTTTTCGCCATCCTACAATGTAATCATTAATCAACGAACATAATTCCCGGCTTCCATCCATAGCCATAATACCAAGTGGTCCAACTGGTATTTTGTGAAATTCTCTTGAATTAAAACTATCGTTAGTCCCTTTATTCTCTGGTATCTGCATTTGAATTCTCCTTAGCAGTGAGATTATTAACCACGAAGATTATATGTTATTTCATCATAAGAAACAACAAAAAAAGTCATTATAAAATCATATAAACCAACATTCATAGTCCAAATTGGTAGAATTATGTGGTATTATGATGTAGTAAAAAAATATTGTCCATTTTCCCACTGAGAGGAAATTGAATTATGATTAATATAGGTACTGCCGGATATTCTTATAAAGATTGGATTGGACCATTTTATCCTGAGGGGATAAAAGACTCAGACATGCTTAATTTTTATTCATTGAGATTTAATTTCGTTGAATTAAACTCTACATATTATCATATGCCTGGCGTTAAGCTTTTTCAGGCAATGAACAAAAAGACTCCTGACAGTTTCAGATTTGCTGTGAAATTATTTGGAGGCTTCACACATGAAAGAGAATCTTCAGGTACTGAGGCTGAATTTTTCAAGAAGGCGCTTGAACCCATAAGGGAAAATGGTAAGATGCTATGTCTTCTTGCTCAATTCCCATATTCTTTTCATTACTCGTCACAAAATATTGATTATCTGAGCACTATAAAAAATTGGTTTCAAGATTATGAATTAATGATAGAGTTCAGAAATCAGAATTGGATAAGAAAGGAAACAATAGAATTCCTCAAAAAAGAAGAGTTGGGTTTCGTCTGTGTCGATGAACCTGTTATAAAAGGATTGGTAAAAAAAGTAATCACAAGGACATCAAACACCGGTTATTTACGAATGCATGGCAGGAACAGTGAAAAATGGTATTCCGGCCAAGGTTCAGAAAGATATGATTATCTTTATTCCAGAGATGAGCTTTTGGAGTGGATAAATGGGATAAGGGAGCTTGAGTCCGGCTCTTCTTCTTTGATCATATCCTTTAATAATCATCCGATGGCTAAAGCAGTAGAAAATGCTCTCGCAATTATGCAAATACTAAATACAAAATAGGTATATGGTCCTTATTAATTCAGGATAATTGAATCAGTTGTTTTCTTGACATTAACAATTTTATTATGATATAACTATTTTAGCTGAATCGGTTTTTAATGAATCGTACGGAGGAAAATAAATTTGGGGTTAATCCGACCGGAAAGGATTCCGGCGGTAGGGTGGTCCTGTTTACCCGAACCCGTCAACTAACTTCGGAAGCTTTTAAATAGGAGGCACTGATGAGAAAGAATATAAAGAAGCACTTCAGAATTTTTCTTTTTTCTGCAATTGTCGTTACAGTATTCATTTTCATATCAAATATTTCATTTGCTGATACTTTAACTGGAAAAGTTACAGGTGACAACCTTAATCTCAGAGAATCACCTTCCTTAAGTGGCAAGGTTCTGACCAGGGTTCCCTTGGGGACTATCGTTGAAATATGTACTCAACAAGATGAGTGGTACAATATCGTTTTTGGTGATATAAAGGGCTATGTATCAGCTAAATTTATTGAAGTCCGGAAATCTTCCTCTGAAATTATCAGAACAGGGATTTTAATTGGAGCTAATGTCAATTTCAGAAAATCTCCAACTCTTGATGCTATTATTATCAGAAAACTGACTAAAGGATCAGAAGGTACAATTCTTGAAGATCAGGACAACTGGTTAAAGCTAAAGCTTTCTGACGAGGTATCTGGATGGGTTTACAAAGATTTTGTAGTTGTTAGGGAAAATGTTATTTCAAGAAGTGGAGAAAAAACTTCAGAAGTATTAGCAGAAAATGCAGAAAATGCAGAGATCACTGAAGATTCACAAAAGGGAAATGAACAGAATGAAATTTCACAAGATAAAAACGATGTGTTTACTGGCAATGATATCGTAGAATATGGTAAGACATTCCTTGGTGTTAAGTATGTTTATGGGGGTTCATCTCCAAAAGGATTTGATTGTTCTGGTTATGCAATGTATGTTTTCAAGCATTTCGGAATAACTCTTGAGCGCACATCTGTTAATCAATCAAAACATGGAAATAAAATAGCCAGAGCGGATCTTATTGTTGGAGATCTCGTTTTCTTCGATACCAATGGAGGAATGAATGGTGTTGAACATGTTGGGATTTATATTGGTGATGGTAAATTTATACATTCTTCGTCCGGTAGACAAGCTCAAAAAGTTGTGATAAGTGATATGTCCAGCGGAATCTATTATAATACATTCATGATAGCCAGAAGGTATCTCCCATAATCGATTCGATCTGTATAATCAAATTATGATTTCACTGTATTAAGTAGCCAATCATAAGCGAAATTTTTTGTATGTTATCTATTTACATAAATTAACATAAATGTTATAATATACTTGTATCAAAAAGTCATCCTGTGACTTTTTGGTACAAGTACTCTGCAACTCCAATTCTATAAATGGCTGCATCTGCACTATCTGAGGCAGAAGGAAAAAGTAACATAACACATAAAACTGAGGGAGTAAATTATGACCGGACGCCCGGTTCCATATATAACCACTTTTTTTATAATCGGAATTATATGCGCTCAAATAAGTCGTTCGGTCGCATTTATTATAATAAGCTCTCTCATATTGCTTTTTATTATTTGTTTTACAATTATAAAAAAACGAAATGAATTACTGTTCATAATCATTCTTTCTGTAATGTTCTACTCTTTTGGAGGTATATATGCAATTTTAAGATATAATTCAATAATCACAAGATATCAGGACTATTTATCTAATGAATCTATAATTACGGGATTTATTTATGAAGAACCAGAAATAAAAGACACCTTAGCAAAATATGTTATAAGAACAAGTACTGTTAACTATAAGAAAATAAATGGCAATATTCTTCTTTATTTGAATATATCTGGAGGATATGAATCAAAAGATATATTTTCTTATGGAAATGAAGTAATCATCAAAGGGAAAATAGAAGTATGGAGTAAGCCTGATAATCCTGGAAGTCCTGATTTTGCTCAGCAAAACGCCAGAAAAGGAATTTCTGCATATATAAAAGCTTCTACGGTAAATATTCAAAAAACTGGCAATTACAAAGGTGCATTTTTAAAAAAAGCCGGTTATTCAGTTCGTGATAGTATAGTCAGTGTAATTCGGAAAAGCCTGCCTCCTCAGCAGGCAGAGCTTTTAAACGCTATGCTTATAGGCTATAAAGACGGTCTGGATGACAATGTCAGAGAAGCATTCAGTAAGTCAGGATTATCTCACATTATGGCTGTGTCAGGTGCTAATATAGCATTTCTGATGTTGCCTCTTCTCTTTTTATTTAAAAAACTTCCTATTGACCGAAGAATAGTCTATGGAATAATTATCATTCTTTTATTCTTTTTTTTATTCATTACCGGTATTGAAGCTTCAGTAACTCGAGCTGTTGTAATGGCATCAGTGATTCTGGCTGGTAAGATAATAAGAAGGGATGGAGAAGTATTTACAACAATATTTCTTTCAGGCTTCATCTTATTGATAGTAAACCCTATGATACTATTTGATATTGGTTTTCAGTTATCATATGCTGCAACATTATCTCTGATATTATTCTACCCAGGATTAAAAGTATTAATAAAAGGAAAGTATATTCCTTCTTTTGTTTCTGAAGTTATTTCAGCTACATTAGCAGCACAGATAGGCGTAATACCAATAACTATTGTTTATTTCAATACATTTTCTGCAGTATCCCTTATTGCGAATATTATGGCAGTTCCAGTTTTAGAATTGATAACGATAATCGGAATGTTAATGGCTTTTGCAGGTCAGATTTGGCCGTTTATTTCAGTAATTGCAGGCTATGCTAATAGCACTCTTGTAAGTTATATATTATTCATAGCTGGCAAAACAGCTCAAATGCCTGGAGCTTCTACACAGATAGGTACGCCTGCAATCTTTCAGGTGTTGCTCTATTATATGCTTGTGATTTTTACCTTTACAAGCATTAAAGGAAAAAAACAATTAAAACATTCAACGATTACAATACTGAGTTTTGCAGCACTTTTTCTTATTTTACTGCCGGCAAGGTTTAATGATACATCTTTAAAAATAATTGTGTTCAGCGCTGGCGAAGGAGATGCTATTCTTATCAGAACAGAAACTGGGAGAACTATAGTGATAGATGGCGGCGAACCGGGAAAATCACCCTTGATACAATACTTACTTGATTATGGAACAAAAGAAATCGATATGATAATAACAACTCACCCTCATGATGATCATATGAAAGAATTAATACCTCTGTTTTCTGCTTTTAAAGTGAAGAGTCTGGCATTTGCAGGTGGGATACCAGAAGACTTGTTTGGGGAAATCATCGGTGAGGCAAAAAAAACCAAGGTTAGTAATATTCAAAGCATCAAAAGAGGGGATAGAATCATTATTGGAAAGGATTCTAATATTGATGTAATTTGGCCAGAATCTGAAATTGTTGAAGGGTTTTCTAAATATAAATCAGATAACACCGCTTTAAATAATTGTTCTCTGGTGTTAAAATTGAACTATGGTAATTTCAGCATGCTTTTTACCGGTGATGCAGGGGAGAAGACAGAAGAAAAATTGTTAGATATGAAGGAAGATTTGCAAGCGGATGTTCTAAAAGTAGGACACCATGGCTCATCTGGATCTTCAGGCACTGCTTTCCTTTCAGCAATATCTCCGGATGTAGCTGTGATCAGTGTAGGCAGGAATTATTTCGGTCATCCGGCTATTAAAGCAGTAATCAGGATCGAACAAACCGGAGCGACAATTTACAGGACTGATTTAAATGGAGCTGTGATAATTACAAGCGATGGAGAAAGATGTACAATTAAAACTATGAAATGAAAATTTATGGAGGTACAAAATGCCTTATGACAAGAGCAGAAATTATAATAAGAATCGTAATTCAAATGATGGTCTTTTACAACTTGAACAGGATTTAAAAAACGGAATAATAAGAAATCTTTATGTTTTTACCGGGCCTGAAGACTACCTGATCAGATATTACCTT
>JAUSIA010000106.1 GCA_030648225.1 Ignavibacteria bacterium
AAAGAGCAATCTCTATAATCCTTACAGGAATATTCGCATTACTACTCATGAATTCTGCATAATCATTAAAAGCCTGTCCATTATCCGGGGCGAGTAAAAAAAGATTTGCAGCAAGATGTATTATAAGGTAGATATATAAAAAGAGTCCGGTTAAAGCCATTACAAGCTTCTTACCAACAGAGGAATCAATAAACTTTATAAACCAGCCCATTAAGAGTTCTCCTAAATGATCAATCAGAATTATAAAAAATAAAGATAAAACTTATTATTTTTTTGAAATGTTTTAAAGGATGGGAACACATAAACTTTTTTGCTGAATTTTCATTGAAAGAAACTTATCAAAATAGAAGTGCAAAATCAAAGTGGTTAACATAAAATTATTTTTTTTTACTATACATAAACGCTTGTTTTTTTTGGGAAACAAAAAACACTTATCGTATTTTATCTCACAACAAAGAGAAATAAAAAATTATCAATAAATATTTGTCTGGACACCTTCCTGGCCTTGGCCACATACAGATTAATAGTTCAAAAAAAAAAGATTCAACCAGCCATCATTTTTATCTGGTAAAATAAGCTTATCAATCTTACATTTGAAGTATCCTTTGGATAAAATAATATTGCTTAATGAACTAAATCATTCATCAACAAATCTTAAAAGTATCATGAATAAATTCTTATACCTGCTAGCGTCTTTTATATTAATTTTTTCTTTAACACTATCCGCCCAGGAAGAGGAAGATGAAGAAAAGAAAGATTCAACTCTTGCCGATATTTTAGGTGGATTAAAATGGCGAAGCATTGGTCCTGCTTTTACATCGGGCAGAATTGCTGACTTTGCAGTTAACCCACAAAACCATAGTGAATATTATGTTGCTGTAGCAAGCGGAAATATCTGGAAAACTACAAATGCAGGAACGACCTTCGAACCTATTTTTGATAAGTATGGAGCTTATGCAATAGGAGTCGTGGAAATAGATCCAAACAACCCTTATTTAATATGGGCTGGAACAGGAGAGAATAATCATCAAAGAGCGCTTGGCTATGGAGACGGTGTTTATAAATCAACTGATGCCGGAAAATCCTGGAAGAATTTGGGATTGAAAGATTCACGACAGATTGGCGGGATTGTTATAAACCCAAGAAACAGCGATATAGTTTTTGTAGCAGCAGAAGGATCTGTCTGGGGACCTGGAGGCGACAGAGGACTTTACAAAACTATAGACAGTGGAAAGAACTGGAAAAAAGTTCTGGATATAAGTGAGAACACCGGAGTTAATAATGTTATTTACGATCCGCGTAATCCTGATGTAATGTATGCAACTTCAGAACAGAGAAGACGACATGCATTTGCAAAGATAGGAGGTGGCCCTGAATCTGCTGTTTATAAATCAGTTGATGGTGGAGAAACATGGGAAAAGATAATGACAGGGCTTCCAAAAGTTGATATTGGCGGGATGGGAATTGACATCTCACCAGTTAACCCTGATGTAATTTACCTGATAGTGGAAGCTGCGGAGGATAAGGGAGGGTTTTTTAAATCTACAGACCGCGGTGCATCATGGAAAAAGCAGAGTGATTACAATGCATCAGGGCAGTATTATAATGAAATTTACTGTGATCCTAAAAATGTAGATAAAGTTTATTCAATGGATACATATACAATGATTACCTTAGACGGAGGCAAAACATGGAACAGGATAGGAAACAAGGACAGACACGTTGATGATCATGCATTGTGGATTAATCCGGATAATACTGATCAATTTCTTATTGGCGGTGATGGTGGTATTTATGAAACATTTGACGGCGGTGAAACTTATCACCACAAAGAAAATTTACCTGTAACTCAATTTTACAGAGTTAATGTAGATAACAGCTATCCGTTCTATTATGTTTTCGGAGGAACACAGGATAATGCAAGTATGGGAGGACCTTCAGCAACAATTAATACAGATGGTATTGTTAACAATGATTGGTTCATTACAAATTTTGGAGATGGTTTCTGGACAGATATTGATCCTGAGAATCCAAACATCGTTTATGCTGAAGCACAATACGGAAATATGGTCAGATATGACAGGGTAAGCGGAGAAGCTGTTGATATTAGACCTGAACCGGGTAAAGGAGAACTAACTTATAAATGGAACTGGGATACACCACTTTTTATCTCTCCTCATAACAATAAAAGAATTTATACTGCTGCTAATTTTGTTTTCAGAAGTGATGACAGGGGAGATTCCTGGACAAAAATCAGTGATGATCTTACAACCCAGACGGACAGAAATCAATTTCCTGTAATGGGAAAATTCTGGAGTATAGACGCAGTAGCTAAAGATAAATCTACTTCTCTTTGGGGAACAATTATTTCATTAACTGAATCTCCTGTTAAAGAAGATTTACTTTATGCAGGAACAGATGATGGTTTAATCCAGGTTTCAGAAGATGCGAAAACCTGGAGAAAAATTTCAGAATTTCCGGGGGTTCCGGAATATACTTATGTAAGTGATATCTGTCCTTCAAAATTTGATGAGAATATTGTATTTGCATCTTTTAATAATATTAAACGTGATGATTTCATACCTTACCTGTTAAAGAGTACCGACAAAGGACAATCCTGGAACTCAATTTCAGGGGATCTTCCCAAAAACGGAACTGTTCTTTCAGTTGAACAGGATTTTATTAATCCCGATTTACTTTTTGCAGGAACAGAGTTTGGAGTTTTCTTTACTACAAATGGCGGAAAAAACTGGACACAATTGAAATCAGGTCTGCCAACAATTTCTGTTAAAGATATTACTATACAGAAAAGAGAAAATGATCTGGTAATTGCAACCTTCGGCAGAGGTTTTTATATACTTGATAATTATTCTCCATTAAGAGATTTAAACGATGAGCTTCTGGAAAAGGAATCTCACATTTTCCCTGTTAAAGATTGTTTGATGTTCATGAAAACTCCCGAAAGATATGGACAAGGTTCAACTTATTTCAAAGCACCAAATCCGGAATTTGGTGCTGTCTTTACTTACTATATAAAAGAAGTTCCCAAAGCTCTTAATCAAATAAGAAAAGATAAAGAGAAAGAATTATTCAAAGATGGAAAACAAATTCCTCAGCCGACTGATGATGAATTGAGATTAGAGAAGGAGGAGAAAGCTCCCTATCTTGTTTTCACTATAATGGATGAATCGGGAAATGTTATAAGATATATTACAAAGTCTGCTGAGAAAGGAATAAACCGGATCGTTTGGGATCTCCGCTATTACAATACATCACCGATTTCTGTAAAGGAAAAATTCAATCCGGTTGATGAACAAAAAAGCAGTACTTTAATATTACCTGGAAAATATAAAGTCTCTCTCTCAATGGTAACAAGAGATGGAGCTAAGGAGCTTGAAGGACCAGTTGAATTCAATACTACCCTTCTTAAGAATACAACTTTACCGGCAGATCAGCATGATGAATTGATTGCATTCCAGAAAAAAGCTAATGAAATGGCAAGAAGCGTAAGAGGAACAGAAAGCTTTTTAAATGATATGATGAAGAGGATTGAATTTATAAAACAGGCATTAGTTAATACTCCGGAAGCTCCTGAGGACTTAATGATAAGAGCTGATAATATTTCCAGTCAGTTAAAAGATATCAGCTTGAAGTTTTCGAGAGATGCAGACCACCCAAGTGTGGAAGAAACTCCGCCTTCTTCCGCAACATTTAATGAAAGGTTGAATATTCTGCAATATGTTCACTCACGTTCTACTTCCAACATTACACAGAATGAAAAAAATGCATATAATATTTTATTAGAAGAATTCCCTCCAGTTTTAGATGAACTGAAGAGAATTTATAATGTTGATCTGAAAAATCTTGAAGATGATCTTGAAAGATATAATGCACCCTGGACACCAGGAAGAATTCCGAAGTTTGATGTTAAGTAGGAATACTTTGCAATCGGAAGAAAGAGATGACATCTTGCTAAAAGAAGTCATCTCTAAATTTTATTTTTTGATTTTGAACTAAATAAATATATATTTGTACAAGTTCTTAAAAATTATGTTTACGGTGTCCCGCTGTTCCGATATTCGGAATAGAAGGGGAAATATAGGGAAGTCC
>JAUSIA010000108.1 GCA_030648225.1 Ignavibacteria bacterium
CAGGTAAAATTAATTCTGGGTGGAGAAAAGTTTAAAGAAGCGTTTGGTTCAATCCCAGCAACTCAATATGAAGATGGAATTGCAAAAACATTAGAGTGGGCAAGGAATGAAAAAGCAGGCAGTATGCAGTTTTCGATCAGCAAAAGAGAGGTGATATGAGAAAAGACTTTCTTAACCTATTTAAATACAACAATTGGGCAAATGAAAGAGTTCTCGAATCATTTAAGACTACAGAAAAAATAAACGAAAAAACCCAGTTGCTTTTTTTACATATTCTGATTTCTCAAACTATCTGGTTAGAAAGAATTCTGGCAAAGGCACAGACATTTAAAACAACTATGCAGCTTCTTTCAATTGATGAATGCACAAAGCTTTCAAAGCAAAGTACAAAAGACTGGATAATTTTTATTGAAGAGTCTTGATAAAGAAAAACTCACTTCTATAATTAAATATAGAAACACAAAAGGAGATGAATATCAAAATCGTCTTTCTGATATTATCACTCATGTAATTAACCATTCTTCATACCACAGGGGTCAGATTGCTTTATTAGTAAGAAATGCCGGAGGAATACCTGCAGTTACAGATTATATAGCTTACCGCAGATGAGTTAGGGAATTCTGGAAGAAATCTTTGAGATTATTTTTTTAATTCTTCTCCAGAAAAAATCAAACTTACCAAATAGAAAAGCATAACCAAGTAAAAGCAGGTGATAGGTTGGAAATATCAGGAATACATAGACAACTATATAGGACAGGCTCCATTTTTCTAATCCAAAAAAATCTGTAATCAAAGAGGAGCAATAAACAGTTGTAAAACCCGTAAGAGCAAACACAATAATTATTGTTATGAAGTCCTTAGTATTTTTCTTAGTTATCTTCATATAATAAAAAAGCCGTCATAATCCTAAGTTATGACAGCTATTGATTTCATTATGATTAATTAATTACTTAGTGAGTATCATCTTTTTGGTCATCGTATGGTCTCCGGATGTAATCCTGTAGAAATAAACACCGCTTGTTAGGTTAGTCCCATCAAACTTAACAGTATATACTCCTGCTTTTTTATTTTCATTCACAAGCGTAATAACATCCTCTCCAAGCAGGTTATAAACTTTCAAAGAAACAAAACCTTCTTCAGGCAGAGAGTATTCAATTAAAGTTGAAGGATTAAATGGATTTGGAAAGTTCTGCGTTAAGTTATATGATCGGGGTAAAATATTTTCTTCATCACCTGCATTTAAGACTAACGAAGGATATTTCAATCTTGCATTTGCAACAATTGTTTGAAGTTCAGTTAGATTTAACCCCGCACCAATTACAAAACCAACATCAATTGTTTCGCCGGCATTAATATTAAATGGTCCGCTACCAACAACGTGAGAAATATCTCCGGGTCCCGCAGTTGGTTTTCCTATGCCATTTGATAAAGTCTCCCATTTTTCCGAATCGGTAAAGCCATCATAAATCTGAAAACCTCCATCGCCGCCATCATTTTTTATTGCCCAGAAAGAAAAATTGCCCGATGTGATAGCCGCTGTTGTAATCCAGGTATCAGGCCCGGAGGTTGTATTGTTTGTATAAGATAAATTATTAAGTGAATCATAAGAAGTAACATCACCGGCACCCGACCCATCAATAAGATCCCAGTCAAAAAATAATCCCGCATGGAGATTACTAATTGAGGAAACAGTATTATTTGTAAGATTATATTTAAGAATTATATAATTATTGTGTGGAATATCAGCAAAAGAAAAGGATTCAAGTTTTGTTGTAATTCCAATTTTATTTCCTCCTGCACCATCATCATTAAATATTGCAGAACCCTGCTGGTCTGCAACTGTTCCGGGAATTTCAAGAATAAAAGGTTGTACTACTGTAAAATCTGTATTTTGTGGCCCCCCTTGAACCGGACCTCTAGCCACATCTGAAACTTGAGTTGAAGATGTTGCCAGAATTAATGCTCCTTCAAAAAGCAAATTAGATCCTTCAAGAAAATGAAATCCATCGCCCTGAAGATTATTTGGGAAATCATTAAAACCGAGAGTTCCTTTACTCGTAATAGTTAAAGAGATATCATTTCCTGCTTGTGTTGTATAAGTTGGGTTGCCAATTGCACCCAGCCATTGATAATCTGAATAACTCCCATCAGAGAAATCGAGAATAAAATCCAGTTTTGCATTTGCAGGTAAAGTCTGGCTTAGGGTAAAAGTAAATTTAGATGAAAGATTATCGAACTCTTCAAGCATACTTTTACTTCCCGCATTAAAGTTTCCATTAACAACTGTTGAATAAGCATTTTTACTTTGCAATGTTCTTGATAGGGAAGTAGTAGGATTTAATTAATTAATAAATCTTACACCGACAGAAATTGTTTCTCCGGCAAGAAAAATTCCATCTCCATTTCCACCCGGAGCTTCATCAGAAAAATTTATTTCAACTGCTCTAACAGAAATTGAATTCATATTTGATAATGCATTTAAAGCATTAATTCTTCCTTTACCCATCAATTGTGTATAAGGCGGATTCAATCCATCTATGTTATCAGAATTAACTCTAATTTGTTCCCCGATTTGGAGCGGAGTATAAGTTGGGAAAACAGACCATACAAGAGCAGCCAAGCCGGCAGTTAATGGTGATGCCATGGAAGTTCCGCTTAATGTTGCATAAGTATTATTTTGCCAGGTAGCATAAATATCACTTCCCGGGGCGGAAACATCTACAGTGGGACCATAAGTTGAAAAACCTGACTTTGTATCATTCTGATTTGTGGATGCAACTGAAAGGACGTTATCATATCCGGAAGGATAATGACTGCTGTTTGTACCCGAATTTCCTGCAGCAGCAACAATCAGGGCACCGAGAGAGGTTACATAATTAATAACTTCCTGTGAAAATATAGAATAGCCAGACCCACCCCAACTGCAATTGATAACCTTGGCTCCATTATCGGCGGCGTAAACAATTCCCTCATATCCGTATAATATATTCGTTGAACCGGTTTTAATAGGAAGAAGCTTACATTTATATCCAATTGAAGCAATTCCGGTTCCGTTATTAGTAACCGCCGAGGAAATTCCGGCGACATGAGTTCCGTGTGTTGGTTGATCTTCCATCGGGTTATTATCAGGTGAATTTCCGTCTAAACCCGAAAAATCCCAGCCTCTGATATCATCTATAAAACCATTTAAATCATCATCAACACCGTTAGCGGGAATTTCATCCCAGTTTATCCAGATGTTTGCATTTAGATCGGGATGATCCCAATCTACTCCTGTATCTACAATTCCAATAATAACTGATGTATCACCCTGGGTTATATCCCATGCCTGTGAAGCTAATATTTTAGATAAATTCCATTGAGAAGCATAAGAGGGATCGTTAGGATCAAAATCGAGCTCATAAACAAACTTTGGTTCAGCCCATTCAACTTCACTAAAATTTTTTAGCTTTGAAGAGAGATAATATGGGTCAATATCACTTTCATAAGAGACTGTTAGTATTTTTCCAAGAGAGCTTGATCTTGTATTTGTTTTTGATGGAAATATTGAGGCAACTTTTTTAATCTGAAACTGTTCAAGAAAAGATTGAAGAGCGTAAGGAAGTATTGCACTTCCATCAGCTTGTACAAAAGGAAAATCTATTAGCTTAATAACAATTTGATCTGATATATAGAGGACATCTCCGTTTTTTCTTATTTCACCCGGGCCTGCAAATGAACCATTTGACCAGACAATTACGCATAATAAAATGTACCAAAATTTATGGCTTAAATAGATGTGCATGTTTTTTCCTTAATTGATTGGGATATTGATTGGAATAATACTAAAAGAAAAAGATTAATAACAAGTCACTATCAATTTAAAAATCAAGGGGCAATTTTAGAAAGATTAATAGAGCGTGATATCAGCGGTTGCATTCTTGACAAATGGGTTTGCATTAACTAAGTTTTCGCAGCTAAAGTAATTTATTTTAAAAATCAGGAGCTATTATGAAAAGATCTCTAAAAACATTTTTATTTTTAATAACTATTTTTTTATTCATATCTGAAAGCACACAAACATATGCTCAGGCTAAATGGGTTGTGGGAGGCAGGCTTGGATTATCAATTTATAGTGGAGGCGGCGGGTCTTCGGCTGGCCTTCAGTTCGGACCAATGGCGGAAGTTTTATTTAACAGGAATATGGCTGTAGGCACAGAATTTAATATTAATACACAGGGTGGTACACCAATTGAATGGGCGAATCAATTCAAATATTATTTTGATGTTTCCCAATCAAATATAAAGCCTTATGCTGATGGTGGGTTTAACTTGTTCTTTATTACCGGAGGACCATATTTCGGAATCCGTTTCGGAGGGGGAGCTAATTTCCCGATTGCACCTAATCTTTATATTCCTGCTGATTTGCAGCTTGGTCCCGTTTTTGCATCTGGTTCAACCGTATTCTATATCGCTATTACAAGCGGGATTAGATATGAAATCCCCAATTAATGAAAAAGAGTATAATTATTAATTAAATAATATCACAGGAGAAATCATTTATGAAAAAAGCTCTTTTTACTATCTTAACAGTTTCTCTTCTTCTTAGCAGTTCATCACTTGCACAATTTGGTTTCAAAATTGGGCCGAAGGCAGGTATTAATCTTGCTAATTTATCTTTTGATCCTGATTTACAATCAGGCATTGAAAAGTCATCCAAATTAGGCTTTAAGTTTGGTGCGGCCGTTGAATTAGGATTTATTCCAATGTTTGCAGTTCAGATTGAGCCTATGTATGTCCAGAAAGGGGCCAAAGTTGAAGGACCTATTTTTGTTGATCAGAATAATCAACCAGTAAATGGTTCAGTTACCTTTAATGCTACTTTTATTGAAATTCCCATTTTGTTAAAACTTAAAATACCAACCCCTGGAGGTATAAGTCCGTATTTCTTTGTAGGTCCAGATATCGGAATTTTATTATCATCAAATCAGGAATTCGAAGCCCCAGGCTTTAACCAGGAAAACGATACAAAAGAAACAACTAGCTCAATAGATTTTGTTCTTGATATTGGTGCTGGAGTTGGATTTTCTGTAGGGCCAATTGTAGTACTTACATTTGATGCTAGGTATGCACTTGGATTAAGTGATTTAAATGATAATCCACAGAATTCAAATCAATCTATTAAATCCACTGGTATTCAAATTCTTGTTGGTGCAATGTTTGGTTTATAATAAATGATTTAAATTAATTATAAAGGGCGAGAAACATCCTCGCCCTTTTTTATTTTTAAAAAATCGCTTTCAATGATTCAAAATTTGATTCTATTGTTTTATCTAAATCTCCTTTGGAATGTGCAGTAGAAATAAAGAAAGCTTCAAACTGAGCAGGGGGTAAGTAAATTTCTCGTTTCAGCATTTCATGAAAATATTTACCATAAAGCCTTGTATCAGATTTAACTGCTGAGTTAAAATCTGTTACTTCTTCTTCTGTAAAGAAAAAAGTTAGCATGGAGCCAACTCTGTTAAGAGTAAATTTCCTTTTCAAATTTTTTAAATTTTCTTTTATTCCTTCTTCAAGATATGCTGATTTTTCTTCAAGCTCATTATAAAGATTCGGATGATCTTTAATGTAACTCAGTGCTGCATAACCCGCCGACATTGCCAAAGGATTTCCGCTTAATGTTCCTGCCTGGTAAACAGGACCTGAAGGGGCTATTATTTCCATAATTTCTTTCTTACCACCAAAGGCTCCCACGGGCAAACCGCCTCCAATAATTTTTCCGAAAGTACTCAAATCAGCTTTAACTCCTAAAACTTCCTGGGCACCTCCTTTTGCAACCCTGAAACCTGTCATCACTTCATCAATAATTAAAATAATTTTTTCTTCATCGCATAAGGTTCTTAGTTCTTTAATAAATCTATCATCAGCCTTTATAACTCCCATATTACCAACAATAGCTTCAATAATTATTGCCGCAATTTCATTCTTATTTGCTTTAATAAGATTCTTAACAGATTCTATGTTATTGAAATCAGAAATTAAAGTATCGGCAGCATTATTTTTGGTTACCCCGGGACTTGTTGGAATTCCAAGTGTTAATGCGCCGGAGCCTGCTTTGATTAAAAAGAAATCTGCGTGACCATGATAGCAGCCTTCAAATTTTATAATCTTATCCTTTCCTGTATAACCTCTTGCAGCACGAACAGCACTCATTGTTGCTTCTGTTCCGCTGTTTACCATGCGTACCATCTCAACTGATGGGACGAGTTCCGTAATAAGCTTTGCAGTTTTAACTTCAAGCTCTGTTGGGGCACCGAAGCTTGTTCCGTTTTCAATTGCATTAAGCAAAGCATTTTTAATGAATGAAGGATTATGCCCGAATATATGAGGTCCCCAGCTTCCAACGTAATCAATGAATTCGTTTCCATCAACATCATAGATTTTAGAGCCGTCTCCTTTTTTAATAAAGAGTGGATCGCCGCCGACAGATTTAAAAGCCCGCACTGGCGAATTGACTCCTCCGGGGATATATTTTTTTGCTTCTTCAAATAACTGTTTGCTTTTTTCAATATTCATTGTGTACTTAAGATATTTACTCTGCAAACTTAACAATATCCTGAATTTCTTTTGAGGTATAAAGATAAGAATTTGGGGAAGGTTTAAATATTCTTAACCAGCCACTGATGAAGAGGAAGTATTTCTCTGAATTTTCTTAATGAAAATTGTACCATATCTTCTTTCCTCAATTTCTTTAAGTCCTTTATTTCTTCATAAGCATATATTCCATTATGAAGAAGATAATCAGAGAAAGGATATTCAACATCAAAACCTCTCGGCACTCTTTTATACGTTTTCCCTCCTAATCGGTAACCTTTTTTCTTCAGTTTCCTTACAAGAGAATCAAGTTCTTTTGCTTTATCAGGATTGTAAACAACTTCCCTATATTTTTTAAGCAGATCATTTGTAAACATATATTGACCTGAACCGAGAAAAAGATAGTCCGGTTCTGCATGAAAATAAAAACCTGAGCATTCCATCTTTTTACGTTCACCCTCCCAGAATAAAATCCCGAGATTTGTTTTATATGGTGATTTATCTTTACTGAACCGTACATCCCTGTGAAGCCTGAAGATTGATTTATCTGTTTTGGGGATTGCAATAATTCCCGGCGCGATAGTTCGTAACAACTCTCCCAGCACCACAACAAACTCCTGCGCCGGCTCTAATAATGAATTATTAAGTTCTTCCCTGTGAGATTCGAACCATTCTTTATTATTATTTCTTTTAAGCTTTGAAAGAAATTTGATTGCTTCAAATGGGAAATTATTCAGCATTATCTTTTAAAAACTAATTGCAATAAATGTACATCTAAAAGTTTTCCGAATTTTTTACCAACCTCTCTCATTACACCGACATATTCAAACCCGGCATTCTTATGAAGCTTGATGCTTGCTTCACTTCCTTCTGCTATTCTTGCTAGCACAGTATGAACGCCTGCTTGCTTTCCTTCTTCAAGCACTTTATTTATCAGCTTTGTTCCAATACCTTTACCGCGGTAACCATCTTTAATATAAACAGATATTTCCGCAGTATCTGAATATGCACAACGTCCCGACCATTTGCTTAACGATGCCCAGCCAATAACTTTATCGGATTTTAATGCAATAAAAATCGGGAACTTATTATCATGCTCTGCAAACCAAATCCTTTGTTCATCAAGTGAAATTGGCTCTGAGTCGAATGTTGCTGTTGTTGTTAAAACAGCATCATTATAAATATCTGTTATAGCTTCAAGATGGTCGGCTGATGCACGTAGTAATGTGATCATACTGATTATTATTTTAATTAATTTAGTTCAAAAAGATTTTCATAGGTCAAGTGAATAAAAAATTATATTTCTCTTTATGAAGACTAAGCATCATTCAAATCCAGCGGGATGCTTTTTGTGAAAATCTGTTGCATCCTGGTATGCTTTGGCAAATGCAATTATTTTACCTT
>JAUSIA010000119.1 GCA_030648225.1 Ignavibacteria bacterium
TTATACTTCTTCTCTTTGGTGCAAAAAAGATTCCTGAACTAGCTCGTGGTCTTGGTAAAGGAATGAGCGAGTTCAAAAAGGGTCTTAAGGATGTTGAAAAAGATATCAAAGAAGGTGGAGAAGAAGAAAAGAAAATTGAGAATAAGAAAACATAGTTTTAATCTAATTACTACTGCACAATCCTAATTTGAAATTGCTGCAGATGTGAACTGGTAAAATAGTTTTTTGTTCGTTATTGGTTAACCCACGACTTCAGTCGTGGGTTTATTATTTAATTGTAATTAAAAAACCGTTTCAACGGTTTCTATAATTTGACTAATTATTCATCTATATCAGACAAAATCAATAAAATAAGAACTGGTGAGTTATCTTTAACAGGTAATGTTAAAGGATTCCTTACCCGGATTAATGAGCACAAAAATCTTAATGCTTTCAATTTTGTTTTTGAAGAAGATGCTTTAAATGTTGCAAAAAGAATTGAAGAAAAAATAAAATCCGGTAAACATGGAAAACTTGCCGGTGCTGTTATTGCAGTTAAAGATGTCCTTTCAATAAAAGATAAACCAATCACTTGCTCTTCTAAAATCTTAAAAGATTTCAAATCACTTTACACTGCAACTGCCCTTCAAAAAATGATTGATGAGGATGCAATAATTATCGGTAAAACAAACTGCGATGAATTCGCAATGGGTTCATCGAATGAGAATTCAGCTTTTGGAAATGTTTTAAATCCTGTTGATAATTCACGGGTTCCCGGCGGCTCAAGCGGAGGCTCTGCTGCTGCTGTTGCCGCTAATCTTTGCGATGCTGCACTTGGAACAGATACAGGCGGATCAATCAGGCAGCCCGCAGCTTTCTGCGGAGTTTATGGATTAAAACCATCTTATGGAAGAGTCTCAAGATATGGCTTAACTGCTTTTGCTTCTTCTTTTGATTGCATAGGCCCTTTCACTAAAAATGTTGAAGATGCTGCTCTAATCCTTGAAGTTATCTCAGGGAAAGATGATTTAGATTCAACCTCTTATAATTCTCCTTATAATTCTCCTGTTCCTGAATATTCAAAAAATCTTTTAACCGAAAAGAAATTTAAGATCGGACTTCCAAAAGAATATTTAGGTGAAGGTTTATCTGAAGAAATAAAAAATGCAATTGATTCTTTGGTTAAAGAATTATCATCTAAAGGTTTTGAGATAATTGATATCAGCCTGCCTCATTCAGAATATGCAATAGCAACTTATTATATTCTTACAACAGCCGAAGCATCTTCCAATCTTGCAAGATATGATGGGGCAAGATATGGTTACCGAACTGAAAACAGCAGCACTTTGATTGATATGTACAAATCATCCCGCTCGGAAGGTTTTGGGGCAGAAGTTAAAAGAAGAATAATGCTCGGCACTTATGTTCTCTCTGCCGGATATTATGATGCATATTACCTTAAAGCACAGAAAGTAAGAAGATTAATTAAAAATGATTTTGATAAAGCATTTGAAAAAGTTGATTTAATTTTAACTCCGACCACACCAACAACTGCATTTAAGATAGGTGAAAAATCTGATGATCCTCTTGAAATGTATTTAAGTGATATCTATACAACCTCTGCAAACCTTGCCGGAATTCCGGGTATAAGCTTTCCCTATTCCAAAGATTCCAAAGGATTACCAATCGGGTTACAATTTTTATCAAAGCAGTTTGATGAATTACGCTTGCTGCAGATGAGTTATTT
Source organism: Ignavibacteria bacterium (assembly GCA_030648225.1). Taxonomy (GTDB): domain Bacteria; phylum Bacteroidota; class Ignavibacteria; order Ignavibacteriales; family Ignavibacteriaceae; genus RBG-16-34-14. The sequence continues at coordinate 1,727 of JAUSIA010000119.1, forward strand.
TGTTCAAAAGAGTATTAAGTAACTCATCATCCATTATTAAGATATTTCACTCTATTTTTTTATTTTAACTACTTGAATATTTAAAGCATTTTCAGGAAAAAACATGAGCATTCTTGTTGATAAAAAAACCCGTCTGGTAGTTCAGGGAATAACAGGCAGCGAGGGTTCATTCCACACACAGCAGATGATTGAATATGGAACCAACGTGGTGGCAGGAGTAACTCCGGGTAAGGGTGGAACAGATTTTAATGGAGTTCCTGTTTACAATACAGTTGACGATGCTGTAAAAAATCAGAAAGCAAACACATCAGTAATTTTCGTTCCTCCTGCTTTTGCGGGTGATGCAATTCTTGAAGCGGCAAATGCCGGAATAAAAGTTATAATCTGCATTACCGAAGGTATTCCCGCAAGAGATATGATAAATGTTTACAACTCAATTAAGAATAAAGATATTGTTCTGGTAGGACCGAATTGCCCCGGTGTCATTTCCCCAGGAAAAGCCAAAGTTGGAATTATGCCTGGATTCATTCATAAGGCTGGCAATATCGGCGTTGTATCAAGAAGTGGGACTCTTACTTATGAAGCCGTAAAACAATTAACTGATGTTGGATTGGGGCAGTCAACCTGTGTTGGTATTGGAGGAGATCCTGTTATTGGCTCGAGATTCGTGGACATCATAAAATTATTTAATGAAGATCCGGATACTGAGGGAATTGTAATGATAGGCGAAATCGGCGGTACTGCCGAAGAGGAAGCTGCTGATTTCAAAAAGAAATATGTTAAGAAACCTGTTGTTGGTTTTATTGCAGGAAGAACAGCCCCTCCGGGAAGAAGAATGGGACACGCAGGTGCAATCATTTCCGGCGGTAAAGGAACGGCTGTTGAAAAAATGGCTGCGATGAAGAAAGCAGGAATTAAAGTTGTAGAAAGTCCTGCGGAGATTGGATCTACGATGTTGAAGGCGATAAATGCTAAGGCTGAGGGGATGGCTAAGAAGTCAAAGATCAAAAGTCCAAAGTCAAAAAAGAGAATTAAAGCTGTTAAGAAAAAAAAATCGAAGAAAAGATAAGAGAACACGAATGACGCTGATAGTACGGATCAACACAAATTTAAATCCGTGAAAATCTGTATTATCCGTGTAATCTGTGTGCTATTTTTTTTCTATCTGAATTATATAAGGAAAAAACTTGAACAATAAAACATTAGCTATAATCAAACCAGATGCAGTTCGTGATAATAAAATTGGTGAAATAATTGCAATGATTACACAAGCTGGTTTCAAAATAAAAGCTATGAAAATGGTTAGATTAACCAAACAATCTGCAGAAGGATTTTATGAAATACATAGGGAAAGATCTTTCTTTGGAGAATTAATAGAATATATGACTTCAGGTCCCTGTATTTCAATTGCACTTGAAAAAGAGAACGCAGTGGAAGATTACAGGAAATTAATCGGTGCAACAGATCCTGCTAAAGCTGCCGAAGGAACAGTAAGAAAATTGTATGCGCGTAATATTCAATTTAATGCTGTCCATGGTTCAGATTCCGATGCCAATGCTGAAAAAGAAATAGCCCATTTCTTTTCAAGAAAAGAGTTGCTGGAGAATTATTCTGATTAATTACTCCTTCAAAGATATCTTTCATGAAATAAACCCAATTTCTTTAAGAAATTGGGTTTATTAATTTTCAAAGCAATGTGTTCATTGAAATAACTGATAAGAAAAAATTTAAAGGATTTGAATTCGGGATAAAACTTCTTTCCACTTTAGTTAAATTGTATCCCGAATCAATTAAATTTAATTCATATTTCGATAATCTTTCGGAAGATAAAAATTTGAGAGAATTTTTGCTAGGTAGCAAACCTGCTGAAGAAATTATTCCCGGTTGGCAGAAAGAAACAGAAGATTTTAATTCAGTGTGTGAAAAATATTTACTCTATTAAAAAGGAAACATAAATGAAATTTCTATTAAGCATATTTTTAACATCTTTTATTGTATTTGGATGTAGTGAAGAGAAAAGTGAAAACGATAAAACTGCTGAAGAAAATTTATACAAAATTGATTCTGCAGATATTCA
>JAUSIA010000135.1 GCA_030648225.1 Ignavibacteria bacterium
GTATAACAAGAAATCACCTGTCTTTGCGCGGATAGCAAACTGGGAATTAGAAAACAATAACTACGAAACCGCAATTGAGATACTTGAGACAGGTCTGAGAGAAAACCCAGACTTCCCGACTCCATATTTTATTCTTGGCAAAGCTTACTCTAAAATGGGTGAATATAGCAAAGCTCTTAAATGTTATAGGAAAGGGAGTGAGCTTATTCATTCCAAAGAAACTTACCAGTTTTATCTGTGCGAACTTGAAAGCCTGAAAAATCTGAAAACTCCTTCTGAATTTCGTACTATGCAGTTTCAGGAAGAAAGAACAGAAAAAACATTTAGAGAAGAAAAATCATCCCGCCCTGGCGGGATTGAAGATAATCTTGATGAGCTTGCAGAAAAAATAGCGCTGGCAAAAATACCTGTTATACAAGATGAAAAAAGTTCAAGTCAGTATATACCTAATGAATCCGCCTTAGGCGGAGAAAGCAGTATGATTGTTTCCGAAACGCTTGCAAAAATTTACCTTGTCCAGGGTGAAATACAGGAAGCGATAATGGTTTATGAAAAGCTTAGAAAAAAAGAACCTGCGAGAGAAAATTATTTTTCTCAAAAAATTTCTGAACTAAAATCAAAGCTGTAAGAAACTCACAATTCTCATTATTAACATTAATTGTTCAAAAATCTTCTTATGAATTGCCACGACCTTTAGTTCGTGGAGAAATGGAAACTCAGGATCTATTGGCTTTTAGCAACAATTTTTGACAAATTTGGGGTAAAACCTGTATGTTTTGTTTAAATTTTGTTCTCAATCTGCCTGCCGGGCAGGCAGGCATAAATGTCTGGGCTAATATAAATACAGTCTTCATAATTTCAATTACTAATGAAAAATCTCCAGCCGTTTAAGAAATTACCTAAAAGTTTTTATACCCGCGATGTTCTTACAGTTGCTAAAGAACTTCTTGGCAAAGTTTTAATAAAGAAGGAAGAAGGATCACTGCTTGCAGGAAAAATAGTTGAGGTTGAAGCTTATGATGGTTCAATTGATGAAGCCGCACATACTTTTATAGGAAGAACAAAAAGAAACGAGATTATGTTTAATGATGGCGGATATTTTTATGTTTACTTTACTTATGGTGCTCATTTCTGCTGCAACGTTGTTACAGGGAAAAAAGATCATGGAACCGCAGTTTTAATACGTGCAGCAGAACCATTAGCGGGAATTGAAAGAATGTCTTTAAATCGTTTCAACAAAATTTTATTATCTGAAAAAGAAAAGCTTAATCTTACAAGCGGACCGGGAAAAGTTTGCGAAGCTTTTGACATTACAAGAGAACATTATGGTATTGATCTTACAGGAGACAAAATTTTTATTCTTGACAGACCAAAATTAAAAAGTAATCAAATAGTAATTTCAAAAAGAATCGGGATAAAAAAATCAGTTGAGCTTCCCTGGAGATTCTATATTAAAGATAATCTGTACATTTCCAAAAGATGATTAAACCTAAAAACCTGCTGATAGTAAGAACCGACAGAATTGGCGATGTGATTCTCTCTTTGCCTTTAGCAGGAATTGTTAAAAAATATTATCCCGAATGCAAAGTAACTTTTTTAGTAAAAAACTATACCAAAGAACTTGTTGAAAATCATCCATACATAGATAATATTATAACCTTAAAAGAGGAAAACCTGCCTGACGCCAAGGCAGGTGGAAAAGTTAATATTAAAAAAAATGTTGCAGCAATTAAGAGATATAATTTTGATTCGAGCATTATTGTTTATCCGACTTTTGCAACTTCATTAATAATTTTTTTATCCGGAATAAATCATCGTATTGGTACAGGCTATAGGTGGTATTCATTTCTTTTTAATGAAAAAGTTTATGAACACAGAAAATATGCTGAAAGACATGAGCTTGAGTTCAATGTTAATCTGTTAAGAAAATTTAATATTAATGAAAATATCACTCCGGCTAGTATCAGGTTTAATCTTTATATCAATCCTGAAAGTGATAAAAAAGTTAAGCAGGATTTGCGAGAAAAAAATGTTGATCCTGCAAAACCAATTATTATTTTTCATCCCGGCAGCCTGGGAAGCTCAATTGATTTACCGATTGAAAAGTTTATAGAACTGGTTCAACTTGTAAATGATAAAACAGGCTTTCAGATTATTATTACCGGAAGCGGCAATGAAAAAGAGCTTTGTGAAAAGCTTGTATTGAATGATAGGATTATAAATTTTGCCGGAAAATTCTCTCTCTCTGAAATGATCAGCATAATTAATTTATCGGGGATTTTTGTTTCAAATTCAACAGGACCAATTCATATTTCTGCTGCGTTAAATAAATACACAATTGGGTTTTATCCCAAAATTTTAGCCTGTTCTGCAAAAAGATGGGGACCCTACACTGAAAAAGCAATAATTTTTACTCCGGAAACTAATTGCAAAAATTGTGACAGGGAACAGTGCAATAGTTTCAATTGTATGAGCAGTATCAATGTAATGAATGTATTTGTCGAAATTGAAAAAATTTATAAGTTGATTACTAATAACGGAGAAATTAAATGACTTTGTATAAAGCTTTAATCCTTTTAACAGCTTTTGTTTTATTCTCAACTCTTTCAGGATATAATCTTGTTGCTCAGGATAATTTCCGGAAGATTGAGAATAAAGCTTTTAAAGAAGGCGAGAAATTAACTTTTGATGTGAAGTATGGTTTTGTTACTGCAGGAATTGCCACAATGCATGTTCAAAAGGTTAAAAGAATTTCCGGCAGGAGTGCTTTTATGATTGTTTTTGAAGTTAACACTGTCCCAAGCTTTGACTGGATTTATAAAGTTAGAGACCGATATGAGACCTATCTTGATCTTGAAGGACTTTTCCCCTGGCGGTTTGAGCAGCATATAAGAGAAGGCAGCTTCAGCCGTGATTTCTCCGCTTTCTTCGATCACAGAAAAAAGAAAGCTAAAACAAGCAAAGGTGA
>JAUSIA010000142.1 GCA_030648225.1 Ignavibacteria bacterium
TGAAGATAAATCTGCAATAGATACCTTCTCAGATTATGCCTCAGTGGCAATTGAGAATGCAAGATTGCTTGAAGAATCAATTGAAAAGGAAAGGCTTGAGAAAGAGCTTGATGTGGCAAGAGAAATTCAGAGAAAAATCCTTCCTTCTAAAGATCCTGTTTATGAAAAGCTAAGTGTTTCTTCAGTATTCATTCCCGCTTTTGAAGTTGGCGGAGACTATTATGATTTCTTTGAAATGGACGATAATAAATTTGGTTTTATTATTGCTGATGTATCAGGCAAAGGAATATCCGCCGCATTCATTATGGCAGAAGTAAAAGGAATTTTTGAGTCACTTTCGAAAATAATTGAAAGTCCAAGAGAGATTTTAATTAAAGCAAACCAGATTTTAAAAAGATCATTAGACAGGAAAAACTTTGTGAGTGCAGCTTATGGTTTAATAGATTTCAAACGTGAAGTTATTTCAATTGCACGTGCAGGGCATTGTCCTCTTTTGCTTGTAAGAGATGGGAAAGTAGATAATATACGTCCCCGGGGAATTGGTTTGGGTTTAAATTATGGAGATCAATTCCAGTTAACTTTAGAAGAAATTGAATTAGACCTGAGGGACAATGATATGATCGTTCTTTATACTGATGGAATTACAGAAGCTAAAAATATTGATATGGAAGATTTTGGTGAAACAAAATTTGAAAAAATATTGTTAGATAACTCTGAAAAAAGTGCGGATGAAATCTCCAATGAAGTTATTAAAGAGATTACCCAGTTCAGTAAACACAATACTCAGCATGACGATATTACTTTGGTTATATTAAAATGGAAACAAAAATTAAAAATTGTCAGTCTCGGCGAGGCTCCGAGCCTCGACGGAATGGAGAGAAAGAATGGCAGAATTCAGCACCTCAGTTAAAGACCAGGGTGATGTAAGTCTTTTATACCTGAACGGGTACCTTGATGCTCATACTGCATCGGTACTCGAGAATGACTTTTCAGATCTTATTACCAAAGATAAGTTCAAGATAGTTGTGAACTTTAAAGATTTGGTATATATCAGCAGTGCGGGCCTTGGAGTTTTTATGGCTTTCATTGAAAAAATCAGGGAGAATAATGGCGATATAAAACTTACTTCAATGAGCGACAAAGTTTATAATATTTTTGATCTTTTAGGGTTTCCTTTACTCTATGAGATATATAAATCGGAAGATGAAGCTGTAAAAAAATTTGAAGAGACCAATAAACTTGAAAAGTAAAAGCAAAATAAAAGAGAAAGAGCTGAAGGTAAAAAGCAGAACTGAGAACCTCTCAAAGATTAGGGAATTCATACAGGATTTTGCTTCTTTAGCCGGCTTTTCACAAGGTACAATAGACAATATGATGCTTGCTGTAGAGGAAGCCTGCACTAACATTATAAAGCATGCTTATAAATCGTATCCTGATGGTGAGATAATTATTAAAATTAAATATGAAGAAAAAAAATTAATTATTACCATAATTGATTATGGTAAAGCTTTTCAACCTGAATCAATTCCGGAACCAAATATACAGGAGTATTATCGTCAGCACAGAGTTGGTGGTCTCGGAATGTATTTGATGAAGACTCTTATGGATGATGTAAAATATATTTCTATCCCTGGAAAATATAACCAGGTATTGCTCTCTAAAAGATTAAATTCTTCCCGGTAAAATGGATACCTCTGAAAGCTTCAAAGTAAAGAGAAATCTTACTGCTCTTGTTGAATTCAGCAGAATGGTAAATGCCAGCCTCGATCTTAATTTCATTCTTAATAATATTTTGTTTACCTGTATGGGAAAATTCCTTGCAACAAGAGGATTAATCGCTCTTAAAACCAATGGCAGCTTTCAACTGAAATCTTCAAAAGGAATTTCAGATGAATTACAAAAAAAATTTCCCAAACTTAGTTTGAACGGAGATCTTCTTGAAGATAAATCACTTCAGTCTTTCTTAACAGAAAGCCGACTTCAGGCAATTGAGAAAATTAATTCATCTGATGAATGTCTTGGATTTATCTGTCTTGGAGAAAAGCTTAACCAAACTCCATACTCAGAAGACGACAGAGAATCATTAAGAACCATACTTAATAACTCTGCAACCGCAATTCAGAATTCTAAAATACTCGATGAGCTTACAAGAGTTAATCGTAAACTTGATTCCAGAATTCAAAGATTAAGTTCTCTTTTTGAATTAAGCAAAGAATTTGGACTAGTAAATGATAGCGTGAAAGTTGCACGGCTCCTGGTTTATTCTGTTATTGGACAATTTCTTGTTTATAAATTTGCAGTAATAACTTTTGAAGAAGGTGAGCTGAGAATTCTTGAATCTAAAATATCGAACCAGGATCTTGAAAAAATATTAAAAGAGTATGATTTAAAAAATCTTAACACATCCTTAAATAAAGAAGAGATTCAGAAAAATTATCCTGAACTTGATAAGCTGAAAATTGAACTTATAATACCGATGCAGATACAAGGAAAAACAAAAGGTCTTATTCTTCTTG
>JAUSIA010000362.1 GCA_030648225.1 Ignavibacteria bacterium
TCCTAACACAACCAGAGCAACTACAACAAATACAACATCAAAGAATACATCGGCTAACTGTTCGGTTGGAAATATCCCCGGGAACAGAACAGCCACCATGGAATAAAGCCAGGCAGCAGAAATACCGGTGGCAATTAATGTATGCATATTTGCCGAGCGATTTTTAAATGCTGCCCAGGCGCCACTATAAAATTGTGAACCGGACCAAAACATAACCGGTAAACTTAATATACCCATCGCTATCCAGATATAATTCAATAGATCGGTTCCTTTTTGAAATTGTCCCGGTAAACCCCATAAATCCGGGTAGCTGAAAAGAATAGCAGGTAAAGAAAGAATCGCAGCAAAAATGAATTTCTTCATTAGAGTTTTATATTCTTTTTCACGTGCAAGCTGATTTTCATCAGCCGGTTCTTCAACACTCTCCTTTACTTCTTTTTTGATTGTTTCTTTTTCTTGTTTGAAACCTGTAATAGGATAAGTTTCATATCCAAGTTTTTCTATAACTTTTTTTAATTCTTCAAACTGAATTAAACCTGGAATATAATTTATAATAGCAGATTCAGTTCCCAAATCTACACTTGCAGAAATAACACCGCTTTTTTGTTTTAGCTCTCTTTCAATTTTAGAAACACACGACCCGCAGTACATTCCTCTTATTCCAATCTTCAGAGTTGACTGTCCTGTTTGATAGCCTGCTTTCTTAATTGATCCTATTATTTCCACTGCCGTGGTTTCACTGCTTTTAAATTCAACGTGTGCAGTTTCAGTTGCATAGTTAACGTGAGCTACCTTTATGCCTGGCAGCTTCTTTATTTCCTTTTCAATCGTATTTACACAGGAAGTGCAGTGCAGACCATTTATTGGTAAAGAAAGTTTCTCTATTCCGAAGCTTGTTGTTTTATATGAAGGCTCAACTTTATTCATTTGTTCTATGTATTTATTTGGTTCAAGAGCAAATTTATTTTGGCAGTTTTCAGAGCAGAACTCATACCTTTTACCATTCAAATCAATAAAATATTTTGATGGTGATTTAATTTCCATTCCGCATACTGGGTCGTGTGTCCCCGCTGCAGAGTGGGATTTCACTTCGCTCAACATTTTATCACTCTTCTTCCTTCATTAATTGTTACTTACTTTTTTTGATGATGTGATTCGTGATCAGATTTGTTCATCGTCTTAGTTGAATCACCCATCATATCGTGTTTCATCATTCCGCCATCCATCATTCCTTCGCTATGCATCATCTTCATCATCATTTTATGCATTTCCGGATTATCCATCATCATCTTGCACATCTGCATCATACTTTCATTATCTCCTTTATTATGATCCATCATTTTATTCATCATTTGCATTCTCATTGTGCTGTCGGCAGCAATTTTATCCATACATTTCTGCATATCATCATGCTGCATCATCATCTTTCTTTCTTTCTTTTCAGTCGGTTTTTCCTGTGCATTTATAGAAGACACAAACGTGAAAAGAAGTCCAAGAATAAATACTGCAATCAAATTTCTCTTAAGCATTTTATCACCTTTTAATTTTAGTGTGCAAAAAATTATTACTTATAGATTCGTTTTTAACCGGTTCAAGCTTTCTTACTGATAGTATTCCGTTTAATATTAAAACTAAGATTAGAAAGCTTAGTCCCAAAATTAAAATCTCATTAAACATTTTCTCCTTACATTTTCTGCCATCTCCTTTCTGTATTTTTTAATACACATGAATGAACAAAATAATTAAAGTTGTTTCAGTTGTAAACGCGTTACGGGTCGGTCACTCCTTCTTCTTGAAAATGACCCAACCGAGCACGACACCGAGACCGAGTGCAAGTAGGGTAGGAATCCACATCCAACTACGTTCACCCATCCATCCGCTTCCATTCATCATTCCTCCGGTCATTGCTCCGCCGCCGAAGAGCAGGAAAATCACAACGACGACGACAAACGCGATGACGAGAGGTATATTGGTTTTTGTGTTCATGAGATTATTCTCCATTCGGATAATGGTTAAAAGTAATTAGTTTTTTGTAAATGAAAACCAGTTAAGATTTTCATAAAACTAAGTGCTGCTTCGCTACGCTTCGCAGCACTTAACTATTTTCTTACTTTAACCATTTACACAAAATTATTTGCACACCCTGTTAATGTGATTAAGCAGCACAAGCAGCAGCACATTTTCTGCAAGCTTCGGCACACTTTTTACAACAATCGTGAGCTGAAAGTTTTTCACATTCAGAAGCACAAGCATTACAAAGGTCTGCACAAAGTTTGCAAAGTGCATCACAGAATGATGAACCTCTTGCTGCAAATCTTGCACACAAGGCACAAATGTCTGCACAGTCACGACAAAGTGCAATACATTTTAAATGGTTTTTGTCATTCAAGTTGATGCAACAGGTTGCACAATCTTCACATTCAATTGAGCAAGCAAGGCAAGCGTCAATGCAATTTTTAGAATTTTTCATTTTGTTTAACATCTTTCTTTATTGTTTTCTTCAGTTCCGCTGTTGCCCGATTTATCATTTTATTTTTCTTCTTTCACTAATTATTTCTTGTCTTTCCTATTATCAACCTAATCAATGCAGCACCGTGATGGTTACATATTTTTACAAATTTGTTACAGAATTACTGTCTCTTTGAAATTTTATACATAAGGACAATTTATTCCCAGTGTTTCATAAAATGAATGTGGAATCGGAATCAGAATCATAAAAAGAATAATAAAAGCAACAAGACTAATTGCAACTCTTTTACCGTCAAGCTTCATCACATCATTCAAAGGCGGCGCACTTTTAATGCCGGCTAAGAAGAGGACTATGATTGCCCACGTTAGTAATCCACTCCGTACTTAAGAAAGACTATCAACGGCTTTCTTTAACTTTGCCTTTATTTCTTCTGCAATTGAAGAAAGATTATCATTTTCTACTGCCTGCATTGAAGCTACGGGGTCAATAGCTGCAACTTCAGTCTTATTCGATTCCTGTTCAATAACAATAACATTACAAGGTAACATAACACCTATCTTGTCTTCTGCCAGTAATGCTTTATAAGCATAAGGAGGATTGCAAGCGCCTAATATTTTGTATTTCTTGAAATTTACATCTAATTTTTTCTTTAAGGTTTCCTGTACATCAATTTCTGTTAAAATTCCGAAGCCCTCCTGTTTAAGCGCAACTTCTGTTTTACCCAGAGTATTCTCAAAGCTATCCTCTATAATTTTACTATAGTAGTAACTCATTTCTTCCTCCTGATTTTTTATAAAATTTATTTTTTGTTATTTATAATAACATTCTAAAAATATCAAACCATAAATATTTAACAAGATAAGAATGTAACCCGGAATTGACCACATTATTTTCGGTATTTCTATTTATGTTAAAACCGAGCATGCCTACAGTCAGCGGATTAAGCAAGTCCATTAGAGCACCAACTATTTTGTTATCACTTCTAACATGCTCAAGCAGAATTATTTTTCCTTCTTTTTTACATACGCGACTAATTTCCTTTAATTCTTTAACGGGATCCGGCACAGAACAAAAAACATATGAAGCAATAATTGTATCGAAGGTATTCGTTTCAAATGTAGCAGACTGTATATCCATTTGCATAAACTTAATATTTGGTTTATTCTTCAATTTTTTGATTGCCTTCGAAAGCATTCCATCGCTAAGATCAATTGCTGTCAATCTATGTCATTGTTATAACATTTAATATTTTTTCCAGTACCAACACCAACTTCAAGCACTTTCCCGGAAGCATGCCTTACAATTTCCTTCCTCCACTTACCAAAAAATATTTCCATTGGTGCTTCAAAAAAATCATAGAATTTTGAATACCTGTTATATCTGTGCTTTATTACTTCAGTATTATTTGTTTTTTTCATTCTTATTTTCAGTATTTAATAATTATACGTATGGACAATTACTGCCGAGTGATTGAAAAAATGAATGAGAGACAATAATCATAATCAGAAATAATAATTTGAAGATAAATAATCCTAATTATAACAGGGCGAACATGCTTATTGTTGCCGCTTCTTCTCACTCTTACTCATAATGCCTATACATAAATATTTTCTATGTTTCTCTTGAAACGAAAATCTGATCTCCTTTAAGACTTACCTTGAAAGGTGTTAATGGTCTTGGCGGTGGTCCTTTTATATTTATTCCATTTAAGTTATAGTGACCGTCGTGGCAGGCACACCAAATATGTTCAAAGTCATCCCGGTATTGTACAGTGCAAGCTAAATGTGTGCATATAGCAGTGAAGGCTTTTAATTCTCCCCGTGGTGTATTTATAAGAATTCCCGGTTCATTACCGAACCGAAATATTTTTCCGCTGTTTGGTTTTAGTTCACCAACCTTGCCTGCAGCCACAGAATTCGGTTTTACCTCGGCACTCGGTGGTGGAATTAAATATTTCAGAATCGGGTATATGACAGAAAAAGCAAATGCAGTAAGGCCGCCGCCAAGAAAATATTTCAGAAAATTCCGCCGGGATTTATTACTATTATTATTTAAGGTTTCAGACATTTTCTCATCTCTTTTCCTTAACAGGGACAACATTCGGTGTACAATGCGATAAGCAATGCCCTAACAATTTTCAGTAGATGCGTGTGCAAGTTTACCGTGCCTGCACCAAACGCAATCGCAATGCTCGTGTATACACTGTTTGTCTATTAATCTGGTTTTATACCATTTTCTGGCAATCCGATAAACTAATCTTTTACTTAGCGAAGTATTGTAATGCTTTCTTAACGCCGGTATTACATCATCCAATGATCCCATTTTATTTAGTATGAAAGTATATCCTATGTTATATAAGTGAGCGAATAACCACCTGTTTGCAAGTGAAGTTTGGAGCTTAGGATAGAGATATGCTTTACAAAGTTCATCATAAGATTTATTCTCAATTATACTTCTTGCTGCAAGATAACCGGAGAACATCGCATACTTAATTCCGAATCCCCAAAGAACATCTTGGAAACCAGCGTTTTCTCCCACGTATAAGATCCTGTTATCCTTAGATTTTATAGGTTCGTTAAAAAAGTTAACAAAGCCGCCAAATTCTTTTGGTTCATTTATATCAATATCTATTACAGAATTTAATACGCGTAACGCTTTTTCATAGTATTGCTTTTCATTCTTAAAATCTTCAAACATACAGGTTGCAAACGTTGCTTCTCCATTATTAACTAAAAGATAGGCATAAGCTTTTGGTGCAATTTTGTTATTAACA